>JBAUOG010001290.1:0-4594 GCA_049579625.1 Bryobacteraceae bacterium | reverse complement strand
GGGCCCAATGGGATGACGAGTTGCTCGCTCTCGAGTTGTTGGACCTGAAGGAATCGGACTTTGACCTTAGCCTCACGGGCTTCGAGGATGACGAACTTGCTCGCCTCCTGGCACAGCAGGATGCTGTCGAGGGACTCACTGACGAGGACGACGTTCCGCAGCTGCAAGAAGCGGTTGTCTCGACGACGGGCGACCTTTGGATTTTGGGCGACCACCGGATTCTATGCAGAGACGCAACCACTGCGGCTGATGTGAAGCGCCTGATGGCCGGCGAGGCCGCGGACCTAGTCTTTACAGATCCTCCCTACAACGTCGATTACGAGGGCTACACCGAGGACAGGCTAACCATCCAGGGAGACCGGATGACGCCGGAACAGTTCCAGCAATTTCTGGTGGGGACGTTCACAAATCACCGCCAGACTGTAAAGCCGGGCGCGTCGATGTACGTCTGCCATTCTTCTTCCTGGCAGCGCGAGTTTCAGAACGCGATGGAGTCTTCCGGCTTCGAAATGCGGTGCCAGATTATTTGGGCGAAGAAGACCTTCGCGTGGGGTTTCGGCCGATACAAGTTCCAGCACGAGCCGATCTTCTATGCACATGTCGCGAAACAGAAGGACCCTTGGTATGGCGACAAATCCCAGTCGACGTTGTGGAAAGAAAAGAAGCCGGCTGCCAATCGTGTTCACCCCACCGCCAAACCCGTGGAACTTGTCGAGCGAGCGCTTCTCAACAGCAGCAAGGCCGGCGACATCGTTCTGGACCTATTTGGTGGCTCGGGCTCGACGCTGATCGGGTGCGAACGCCGCGGCAGGAAGGCCCGATTGATGGAGTTCGATCCGAAATATGTCGATTGCATCGCGCGTCGCTGGGAGCAATACGCCGGCCAGCAGGCGACGCTCGACGGTGCCGGGCAGCCGTTCGAAGTGGTCGCGGCAGAACGCCAGAAGGGAGCAGCATGAATTGCGCACTGCCGCCGCGAGATCTTGGCCATCGAGATGGAGATTCGTTCCGGACACACAGACTTACAGGGCCTGTGCCTGGCACTCGCAGACTGGTCTCAGGAACAAGGTCTGATCGAGCGAGAACTAGGCTTGAGGGGAACTGCCGAGCGTTAGGCTTCGATTTAGCAAGCCACCCGGAACTCGCCGTCGGTGCCGCGGGCGTAGAGCTTGTAAGTGTACGGGCAGAGCCCAGGATCCTCATCGCGCTCGAGGCGCTCTCGTCTACGGCGCAGGTCGTCTGCCGCGAGTCCTTTCGCTTCGCTGATCGTGCTGACGTTGGCGACCGGCTCGTGATGGCGTTCTTCGTCCTCGACAATCAGCAGGGCCAGACTCAAGTCAGTGTCGTTCTCCAGCGGGGCGGCAAACCTGTTATTGCCTGTGTGCTTCTCAGTGCTCATGGTCATCGTAGTCACATTCATCGCTCTTTCGCGGGCCAAAAGCAACAGCATAATCGCAGTGAAACACAAGTGAGCAAAACGACAAAGCCCGCCGCAGCCGGAGCCGGGCGGGCTTGTCGGGTCAGCTACGACCACTCAGGAAGCGATGCGATATGTTCGCTCGCCAGCGGCGTCCTTCGACGACTCAACCTTCTCGCCGCCCTTGCTGCCGAGGAGGCTCACGAAGCCGAGGACCGTGTGTTTTTGCCATCCAGTCTTGCTGCTTTCGCGGGGCGGCTTGGCCTCCTGCGGCTTGGAGGCCTTGGTCGCGCCCTTGCGGGCCGTGGTCTTCTTCGTCGCGGGAGCCTCTTGCGGCGCGACGTCGGGCGTTTGTGACGCAACGGGCGTAGCCGTCGCGGCTTCCGGCTCGTTCGTCTGGCTCGCTTCCTGGACCAGATCGGGAGTCGCAGCAACGTCGGCTACGGTTGGCACTTCGTCTGCTGCCGGCGCTGCCTGACCCACGCTTTGAATCGCTTTCCAGATGCGGCTGACAGCGGCCTGGCGGTCCTTGAACTTCTTTACAGGGCTTGCGCCCGGCAGACTGTTAAAAATCTCGCCCAAGCGTCCCGCCGGCCAGTCTGCCGCCAGTTTCTGCAGCCCGGCTTCGTTGCGGAAGCGCTCCGCGTTCGCCACGGCTTCGGCACTCTGGGGGGTAGCGTGAACCGTAATGTTGTTCGTCTCGTTTTCAATCGTGAAGATTTTCATGGTCTTTGACCTTTGCGCGGCTCTGCCGCAGTGACATCCATCAATCGGGTGGCGAATTCTGGGGGAAATCGACCAAGGCGATGGAATGGCGATGACAGCCGCCCTCAGCCGATGCCGTCATCGTTCGTCATCTAATGGCAGCCCGCGGCTCATCTCTGGAACGCAAACAGGAAGAAGCGATCGCCGCGCTGCTGACCCAGCGCAACATCGAGGAGGCGGCTCGGACGGCGGGCATTAGCACGCGAACGTTAATGCGCGGGCTCCAGATAGCAGAGTTTCAGAAGACTTACAGGCAGGCCCGCCGCGACGCCCACTCACAGGCGGTTGCACGGCTACAGCAAGGAACGTCTGCAGCCGCCACCACTCTGTTGAAATCTATGATTGACGCGGGCACGCCGGCTTCGGTCCGGGTACGCGCGGCTGAAGCGATCTTAGTCACGCCTTCAAGGCGATTGAAATCGAAGATATTGAAGCCCGAGTCTCGGAGTTGGAGCGCGCTGCAGCGTTATCGAGGGAATAGCGATGAACATCCGAAAAAGGCTGGAAGCACTCGAGAAAGGGATTCTTCGGGAACCGGAGACACTGACGATGCCGGATGGTCGGACTGAGACCATAGTCGCCCACGGCTGCTATCTGCTTCGCTTGTTCTTGGCCGCGATTGGCAAAGAACCTCTCAGCCCTAAGCAGGCGGCGAACTTGGAATTGATTCGTCGATCGACGGGCGGCAATCCCATGATCGACTTGATTCGTTGTTTCCTCCAAGGCCCAGTAGGCGTCTATGAGGAGGCTGCGGCCCAGCAAAAGTAGCTTCCCTCCGCTTTGGGCGAACGAGCAGCCTACCTCGGCGTAGCGTCTGTGAGGCAGCCTACTTCGTGGCGCCCGACGGTCTGCGATGAAAGCGATAGAAACACGCCAGGCACCGAAATGGCCTTCTTCGTACCAGAGAAAAGGGCACGTCATACCAGCGGAACCTGGAAGGCGCCACATCTCTTGAACGGCAACGAGGGCAATTCATAAAGCACGTTGTGCTGGGAGAGATCATTATAGGACGTGCCTGTTTGGGAATCCATCGATCAGGTCCGGAAGCGAAGATTGAAATCAACAACCGCTTAGCGTGAAGGCTCGATTGCAAACTTCTCGACGAATCGGTCTCGGTTTTCGTCGGTCATCTGATCGCAGCGTCCGCTCCAGTAAATGGGTGGAACGGGCTAGGTTGCGATTGGAAGAAATCGGTCGCTATCCTTAGACGATGGTCTCGAGCCGAACCAAAATCGGTTTCACCGCGATTCTACTCCTTTGCGCATGGATCGGCTCGACCGGGATTTACGCCCATTCTGAAGCCGAGACGAAGCCGCAGCCGCCGGCGACTATTCTTCTCATTCGCCACGCCGAAAAGCTGCCGGACGGCCAGAGCGACCTGTCCTCCGAAGGGTTCGAACGCGCGAGGCGTCTAGCTCAGGCATTTTCTGGCGCAGGGGCGAGACCGGATCTTCCGACGCCTCAAGCGCTATTTTCCGCGCATGTGAGTGCTCATTCAAACCGACCGACGCAGACAATAGCGCCGCTCGCGGAAGCCTTACATCTGCAAATCAACGACCAGTTTAGAGATCGTGATTACGCCGGTCTTGCGGCTGAATTACTCGGTGCTATCGGCGCCCGGTATTTGTTACACATCCGAGAGAACCACCCCGATGCAGAAAAAGACCACGGCGGCTATGAGAGGAACGCGGTCCACAAAGCCGTTGTGCAGACGGCGAAGGACCGCGAGTACACGAGCCAAGGTGTGATCCCATCGAGCCAGCGCAATTGGTTCCCTGAATTGCTGTGCGAAAAGCGGCTCGGCGGGGAGTGTTGTCCTCCGTCTGTCCGGAATTATGACCAAACTGGTCTGGCCTCGACTGTCGCGGTCAGGTTACCGGCCTTCGGTCGTGGCCAGCGTTGGGTCTGCAGCCAGTGCCGCGGTCAGCATACTTTGGCCGACATCCCGGTTGCCGGATTTCAAATAGGCCATGCCGAGATGATATTTCCGCAGAGGAGTGCTTTGTTTGGCCACTGCGGTTTTTAGATAGCCAACAGCCGACGTATAAATTCCGTTGCGGTAGTAAACCCAGCCAAGGGTGTCCTGAACAGCCGGGTTGTCCGGTGCCAGTTCTCCCGCCCGTTGCGCGAATTTCAGTGCCTCGTCCGGGCTGTCTTTGGAGAGCATGAAAGCGAGGTCATTCAAGGCCACTAGGTTGTTCTGGTCCAGATCCACCACAGCGCGATACTGGGCAATGGCCGCTGTCCGGTCTTGGCTCTTCTTGGCGATCTCACCAAGCAGCAACCGGGCAGTCGTATTCTGCGGCTGTGTGGCCATAACCGCCTCCAAATGTTGTCGTGACTGATCCAGGCTGCCCTGATTCATGTCCAGCCTCCCCAGAGCTATATCCGCTTCGACGGATTTCGGGGCGG
>JBAUOG010001289.1:0-25330 GCA_049579625.1 Bryobacteraceae bacterium | reverse complement strand
GCGATGGTTTGCTCTTCAAGGTCCGCGTCATCGGCGCCAATGTTCGTCAAAAAGGACAGAAATTATGATTCGTCAAATGATTCTTGTTTTCGCTTCAGTTGCCGTCTTGTACGGACAAGGCCCGCTTGATTCCTCCGCCTTCAGCTTCCAGGCTCAACAGGAAGTCCGCGAGGATAACGACTACAAAAGCGGGCGAAGCGCGTTAGACGCCGGCCAATGGGATCAGGCGATTGCATTCTTCGACGCTTCCATCGCGCACCACAGCGCTGTCGCCGACGGCGCCCTCTATTGGAAAGCCTATGCTCAGAATCGAGCGGGACATCGCGACCAGGCGCTCGCAACCATCGCCCTGCTGCGAAAGTCCTACCCGTCGAGCCGCTGGGCGAATGACGCCCAGGCACTTCAAGTCGAGATTCGCGCCAATTCCGGCGATCCGGTGAACCCGAACGCCGAGTCAAACGAGGATCTGAAGATCATCGCACTCAGCAGCCTGATGCAGTCTGATCCGAATCAGGCCTTTCCGATCTTGCAGAAGATCCTGCAGAGCAACAATTCGCCCAAGGTCAAGGAGAAAGCGCTCTTCATTCTCACCCAGAGTTCATCGGCGCAATCGCAGAAGCTGTTGAGTGACATCGCACACGGTTCGTCAGGTCCTGAACTGCAAATGAAAGCGATCCGCTACATGGGAATGATGGGCAGTGAGGAATCCCGCAAACAGCTGACGTCCATATACGAATCAACCTCCGACGTTGAAATCAAGCACGCCATCCTGAAAAGCTTCATGATCTCCGGCTCACGCGGATTTCTGCTTAGCGTCGCAAAGAAAGAGACCAACCCCGAACTGCAACGGGATGCGATCCGCCAACTGGCGCTCACCGGCGGCCAGGACGAACTCTGGCAGCTCTATCAATCCAGCAACACAGTGGAGCAGAAGGCTGAGATTCTCAAATCGATGTTCCTGAGCGGAAACTCGACCCGGCTGCTCGAAGTGGCGCAAAACGAAAAGGACCCGCAACTTCGTGTCGCTGCGATCAAATCGCTGGGCCTGATGGGTAACAACGGCCGGGGCGACGTGCTGGTGGCGATCTACAAGTCCGATCAGAATCGCGAAGTGCGCGAGGCCGTTTTGAATGCCCTGTTCCTGCAGCAAAACGGCAAAGCGCTGGTGGATCTGGCAAGAGCGGAAACCAATCCCGAGATGAAGGCGGAAATCGTGAAGAAGATGTCCTTGGTCCAAAGCAGGGAAACGACCGAATACATGATGGAGATCCTCAAATGAAGACGCTTCTAGTTCTTCTCGTGGCGGGCACTCTGTTTGCCCAGAACCAACCGGCCGTCAGCAACAGCAAAGTTGAAACCCGAGCCTATTCGGTAGACCTGAGCTCGGAGATTCGAAGTCAACCGGCAACCTGGTTCGGGTACGCGGTCAAGGCGATGACGGGTGATCACCAGAACTGCTGCTGGAACAACTCAGTCCAATGCGGATGCCGTCTGGAGGGCGGCTCGGGTACATTCGTGAGCGGCTCTCAGCCCCCGCAGACCCAGAGTCCGGTGCAATTGGAAAGCCCCGCAGCCGTCGCCGTCCTCTTCCGGGTGGCCAACAATGTCGTCGAGAAGGTGCAGGTCTACTCGCTCTCGTGCCCGCTGGATGCCGGCGGCGTTCCTTTTGTCTGGCTGACTGGCGTGCCCGCCGGTGCGAGTCTTACTTACCTTGAGAAACTCGCCACCACCAACGCTACCGACCACGTGATGGATGGCGCCATCTTGGCCATCTCCGAACACGACGATCCACAAGCTGACAAACTGCTCGACCGCCTGGCGCTGGCGCCGCAGCCGGAAAGAGTTCGCGAGAAGTCGATTTTCTGGCTTGGCGCCAGCCGTGGGGCTACCGGCGTACCGATTCTGAAAAGTCTGCTTGCGAACGACACGAGCGAGCATATTCGCGACAAAGCCGTGTTCGCACTCTCGATCAGCAGCGGTCAGCCGGCTGCACTCGACGCCCTGATCGCTGCCGCGAAATCGGACCCATCGCCGCACATCCGCGGCCAGGCTCTATTCTGGCTCGCGCAGAAGGCCGGCAAACGGGCCTCAGGCGCCATCTCCGATGCCATCGAAAACGATCCCGATACGCACGTGAAGGAACATGCCGTTTTCGCGCTGTCGCAACTGCCGAAGGACGAAGGCATCCCGAAGCTAATTGAAGTCGCACGCAGTCAAAAAAACCCTGAGGTTCGAAAGAAGGCTTTCTTCTGGCTGGGCCAGTCGGGCGACCCGCGGGCGCTGGCTTTCATTGAGCAGGTGCTGATCAACTAGGCACGCTGCTCACGCCGCCGTTTTCCGTGGCTGCGAGTCGCCGTTTGCGGTGCCAGATAATAAAGCAGCGGTGACGCAAAGCGCGACGACAATCCAAAGTGCATAGCGAAGCGACGTCAGCTGCGAAACAAAGCCAATCGCGGGCGGCCCGAACAAAAATCCCAGGTAGCCGATTCCACTCACCGTGGCGACGCCGGCGCCCCGGCCCACTGATTTCACCCGGCCACCCGCGCCAAACACGAGCGGGATAATCACGGAGAAGCCGGCGCCCGCCGCTCCCAACCCTGGTAACGCCCAATAGGCAGACGGTGCCAGCAGTGCCAAGCCCAGGCCCGACGCTGCTACCAGTGCTCCTGTGCGGACCGTGCGCGCAGGACCGAGCCGCGTGGTGATGGCATCCCCAAGCAGGCGGAAAATCGCCATGCCGGCCGAGAATACCGCATAGCCCATTGCAGCGAGGCCGGGGCCCGCCACTAACACTTGCTTCAAGTACACGGCCGTCCAATCGGCCATCGCCCCTTCCGAGAGGAAGATGCAGAAGCCAATCACGCAGAGCGCAAGTAATACGGGAGGGATGCGCCAGAACGGCAAGCTATGCTCCCGTTTTTCCAAATGGTCGTGAACCTCCAGCATCATCGGATTCGTTGCCAGCGTGATGGCGATGAAGATCGCTGCTCCCACTGACAAATGGATCCAGGGCAACACATGATGCGCGGCGACCCATCCGCCGAGCGCCGCCCCGACCATGCCACCGATGCTGAACATCGCGTGAAAACGCGACATGGTCGGGCTCTTCATCTTAAGTTCGATCGCCACCGCTTGCGAATTCATCGCCACGTCATTCGCGCCGGCCATCGCGCCGTACACAAACAGCGCCACGAAAAGCGTCACCACGTTGACCGCGAGCGCAGGCAATACCAGCGCCAGGCAGAAACCAACCGACGTCCAGTTTGCGAGTCGTGAACTACCGTACCGGCCGACCAGCCAGCCACAGGCCGGAATCGCGCTGACCGAACCAATCGCCGCGCCGAGCAGTGCCATGCCCAACGCGCCGTTCGATATCTGCAGCAACGCCTGTACCGTGGGAATCCGCGAGACCCAGGCGGAGACCACCAAGCCGTGCACGAGAAAACGGGCAGCCACGGCCCACCAGGCGGAGCTTAACCGCATTGGGGAAACATGTGTGCCAGTATAAGCCGCAGTTGTTTCTGTAAGAGTCATAAGCTGCCCTCGGAATCAATTGATGCTGATCGGTCGCCTACTGAGTCGGTTGCACAGTGGGCGTGGTTCGGACCATGACAATCGCGTCCGTCCTGATCTTGTCCCACTCTTGCAGCGCGAACCCTTGCGAGTCGAAGAATGCGCGCACCTTCGCGCTGTCCCACCCGAACAAGTCTTCAAGAATTGGGATCAGCACGCTCAACGCGTCGTCGCTGAGGATGGTACGCCGCGCAATCTGCGTGATGTACTTGTTCTCCGAAACGGCGATGGTCAAACCATCTAGCCGGTTCACATGAAGCATCACGTGAATATCGGAGCTGCCATCACCCACGTAAACCAGCCGGTCGTGACTGATGGGTAGTTTGGCGCGTAGATCTTCCAGAACAGCGACTTTGCCGTAACCGGCGGGCAGCCGCACAATGGACTCGATCTCGCCGTTGTCGGCATACCGGAAGCGCGTGCCGAATATGTGATCCGCGGGAACGATGCCCTCAAGCGCCGATTTGATCACTTCCTCCGGCGCCGCGGAGACAACGTAAAACGTGAATTTATGGCCGTTCAGGTCGCTCAGAATCTTCAGAAGCTGAGCGATGTTTTCCTTCAGCCGGATGCGTTTGCCGACCTCCACCAGATGCTCCTTGCGCACCCGGCGAAAATCTGGATCGTGCAGCAGCAAGTAGGCGAGTTCCCCGCCCTGCTGAACAAGGTGAATGTTGGAAAGGCCAGCCACGCGGTCTTGAAAACAGGTGACGCCGAGAAGTTCGCTGAGAACCAGTCCAGAGTCGTTGAAACTCAATGTCTGGTCAAAATCGCTGACTAACAAATATCGTGTAAGGGACTCCGTTGTTTTGGACATAAATGTATTCCTCCCGTTCAAAACTGTTTGGGATGTGGCACAGCCGGACAAACCGGCGCGCTCAGATTGTTCAAGCTTGCGGGGCTTTTAGGTTGAGTTGGAAATCTTCATTCGTGAAGACTTCCTAAAGCCACCCGGGACGTGAGGATGGGGGTGGCCGCGTAATGAGGCCCCTCGCAACTGGGAGAGACCGGCGGCGTAATTGAAAACTCCATCCACGTTTCGTTTGGATGTTGTCTCAGTATAGCAGGTTGCCAACGCCCCCACAAAGCTGATATATACACTTTGTATGGTTTCCGAATCCGCGTCGACCGTCGTAAAGCCTAAGTATCAAAAGATTTATGATGCCCTGGCTCAAGGCATTCGAAATGGCGAGCTGAAATTCGGACAGAAGATTCCCAGTGAAGCAGCGCTAGTCAAGAAATTCGGCGCATCTCGCATCACGGTTGGGCGCGCCGTGCGCGAGCTCCAGCAGAGCGGTCTGGTGAAGCGAATCGCCGGCTCGGGAACCTACGTTCGCGGCGGTGAAAAAGTGTCGCGAAAGGGCCTGCTCTTCGGTCTCATCATTCCCGATCTCGGCGAAACCGAGATCTTCGAACCCATCTGCCAGGGAATTGCGGGTGCGGGCAGCGCGGGTGATCACGCGCTGATGTGGGGCCATGCCAACTCGACCGGTGAAAGCAAGCAGGAACAAGCGCTGCAACTCTGCAGGCAGTGCATCGATCGCCATGTGTCTGGCGTGTTTTTTGCGCCGCTAGAGTTTGATCCGGATGACACCAACAAGCGAATCCTGAGCTCTCTCCGCCGGGCGAAGATCCCGGTGGTGCTATTGGATCGGCGGCCGGGCGGGTCATCCGATCGCTATCGTCCGGATCTGGTTGGCATCGACAATCAGCGTGCCGGTTTTCTTGCGACTGAGCACCTCATCCGGCTGGGCGCTCGCCACATCGCATTCGTCACGCATCCGAAGTCGGCGTCCACAGTAAAGGCTCGGATCGCGGGGTATCGGGACGCGCTCATAGCCGCCGGCCGACCTCCTGATCAGCAGCTTGTTGTTCATCCAGCCAAACAGCCGGCGGACCTCAAGTCGTTAGTCACCGGGAGGTGTCTCGACGCCTTTGTCTGCGCGAATGATCGAATCGCCGGACACCTGATGCGTGCGTTGCTGTTCGAGGATATAAAAATTCCAGGCGATGTTCGAATCGTCGGCATCGACGACGTGAACTACGCCGGCCTGCTGCCCGTGCCGCTGACCACCATTCATCAGCCTTGCCGCGAAATCGGGGCCGCCGCCCTGGAGGCGATGCTCTATCGCCTCGAACGCCCGGCCATGCCTGCCCGCGATATCCTTCTCGATTGCGAGTTGGTGGTCCGCGAATCCTGCGGCGCTGCATCCGCGGCGGTCGAATTGGAGCATCGGAGCCAGAGGCAATAAAGTGGGCCTGCTGTTACGCTAGAAAGTTCGGAAATCCAAAGTGAGGCAACGTCAGTGGAAGTAGTGGCCGGAGTGGATCTTGGCGGCACAGCCGTCAACTATACGTTTCTAACTGGTGACGAAAGGTTTCTCATCGAGGGACTGTGTGAGCATCCCGCTCGCTCCAAGGAAGGGCCGCCCATTTGCCTCCAGCAAATCGCGGATGGCTTGAAGATTGCCGCGGACAGGGCCGGCGTCTCCCTGGATGACGTCACCGTAGTTGGGCTGGACACGCCCGGACCCGCCAGCGCGGCGGGGGTGCTCAGCGCCCGCGGTTCCACCAATTTCATACATGCCGACTGGGCTGGATTCGACATCCGCGAGCATCTTGCCAAGAAACTCGGCAAGCCCGTAACGTACCTGAACGACGGCAATGCCGGGGCGCTATGGGGCCACTTCGTGCTGTTCGGCGCAAGCAGTAAGGCAACCTCTATCTCGCTGATCATTGGCACCGGTTTGGGCGGCGGCGTGATTTTGGAAGGCGAGGTGGTGAAGGGCCGGAAAGGCTTTGGTGGAGAACTGGGTCACGTTCTTCTGCCCTATCAGAATATTCGTGCTCTCGGCGGATTGATGCCGTACTGCAATTGTGGACGGCTTGGCGACCTCGAATCGGTTTGTTCCCTTACCGCGATCGGGAAATCGCTGCTACCGTTTTTCCTCCCGCAGTACCCGGACCACGAACTGGGCAAGATGGACATCGGGAAAGCGGCGAAACTGGTGCGCGGTCTGGCCGAAGCGGGCGACCCCATGTGTAAGGAGATTTTCCGTGTGCAGGCGAACGCGCTCGGCCTGGTTTTCGACGAGATGATCAACACCTTCGACCCCGACGCTTTAATCGTCGGCGGCGGTGCCATCGAGACTGGAGTCGAATTCCAGCGTTGGTTCCTGGAAGAGGTTCGCGCCGGTATGCCTCACCAAAGGGAAGAGCAAGCGGACATCCCGCTCCACATCATGCCCAACGGCGACACGGCGGGTGCACGGGGTGCCGCCATTGAAGCGCTGCATTTAGCGCGCCAGGGCGGCTTGGCGTAAGAGCGAGATTGCTCCAGCAAAAGATACGATTGAACGGTATGTACGGTTTAATCGCGAAGATAACAGCCCTGCCGGGTAAGCGGGACCGGCTAATCGCAGCTAGTGGCTCCCATCCGCAAAAGCGTGACCCGTAGCCGGGACGATCTAGGCTCTGGGATTGCTGGCAACCGCTAGGCGACCGCCGCAGCTCGGTAGGCGTTTGGCCGCTACTTGCCGCCGCCGATTTCGAGCAACTCGATCTCGAAGACCAGCGTGGCGCCGCCAGGAATCACAGGCGGGTGGCCGTTCTCCCCATAGGCAATTGAAGAAGGGCAAACCAAGGTAGCCTTGCCGCCGACCTTCATCTTTTGCACGCCCTCCGTCCAGCATGGGATGACCCCGTTCAGAGGAAACTTGGCCGGTTCGTTGCGCTTGTAAGAACTGTCGAACTCGGTTCCGTCGACAAGCGTGCCCCGGTAATGCACCTTAACCGTGTCAGTGGCCTTTGGTGAAGCCCCAGTGCCAGCCATGGTCTCTTTGTAGATCAAGCCGGATGGTTCTTTAACGGCGCCGGGCGCGGTGGCGGCCTTATCCAGGTAAGCCTTGGCCGCAATCTTTTGGCGCTCGGCTACGCGGGCACCACGGGATTTGGCTAGCGGCTCAATCTTCGGGCCCCATTCATTCAGCTCAATCGCCGGCTTGCCGGCCGCCGCGTCAGTCAGCGCGCGCTTAACGATATCTATCTCGGCTGGTGACAAATCTAAACTTCCGAGTGAGCGGTAGATGGTTAGTCCAACCGCATAAATTTGTTTTTGTTCGTCTGTCATGGGGGCTGGTGCGGCCGGCTTCGTTGTGGTAGTTTTCGCCGCGGCAGGCTTCGCTGTCGTTGACTTGGTAGTGCTGGTCTGCGTTGCGGCAGTCTTGGTAGTTGCGGCCTTGGGGGGCGGCGAGGAGGTTTGGGCCATCAGACTCGCCGAAACAAGAAACAGAATTCCACGCATTTGTTTAGACTAACATCGTCGGCCAGCGGAACTTGGCGGAAACGCGCTCAGCAAAAGTTTATGCTTACAATAATAGGCTCGCGCCGGGAAGCGAGCGTCCCTATGGAAATCGAATACGACAAAGACAAAGTGGACGAGATGGTCCTCGCCCTGCTTCACCTGACCACCTTCGACGAACGATTTGGCGCCCGCGCGTGGAAAGGCAACGACTGGGAGGCAATGGATCGGCTATTCGAGAAAGGTTACATCGACAATCCCCGCTCCAAGGCGAAGTCCGTCGTGTTGACGGAAGAGGGCATCGAGCGATCGAAGGAACTCTTCGAGCAGCATTTTGGGCGACCGGCTCGTGAAGTTTCCGGCGACCGGCTCAATCGAGCGGACGCGAGATCACACAGGCGTTGATGCCGCCGATGCCCATCGATAGTTTTCCGCCTAGGCAGGAGCCAACCGCTTGAGCCTGGTCGAACACAAACGCGCCGTGGATATCGCCAATCGTCTGGTTCAGCTCCTCGCGAGTCAGCGGCGTTGGGAAGAGCCGTCCCTGTTCCTGGCCGAGATATTGCGCGGTTAGTTCCCAGCCACCGCCGGCGCTCATGCCGTGGCCGAACGTGCCCTTCCGCGCTGTTACCAGGACCGCGTTTGAGAACAGCGATCGAAACGTGGAGATCTCTGAAAAGTCGCCCGGTGTGGCGGTCGCGTGCAGGTCCCAGGTTCCGACGGCATCGCTGGTCGCACCAGCCGAGGCGAGAGCCTCAAGGATCGCTCTGGTTGGGCCCTGCGCGGACGGAGTGATGATGTGCTCCGCATCGGAACTGACGCCGACTCCCAGCGGCTCCATGCCGATGGGCTTGAACCCCTTCGACTGCATGTACTCCATGTCGCCTATAATCCAGATGACCGAGCCTCCAGCTACATGGGTGCCGCGCAGATCGGTCAGTGGCACGGAGACCCGGCGGTCCGCGGACGCGACGCGGGCGCTGTAGAACGCGCCGACTGTCAGTGCGTGCGGCGGCGGATCGGTGGCGCCCATAACCACCACCTTGGCGTCTCCGCTTTGGATGGCTCTCATCGCCAGCCGGAGCGTCACACCAAACGTGGAGCAAGCCGCGACCGGTGCAAAGGCCAAGCCGGTGATCTTGCCAAAGATGGAGATCTGCGAGGCGGGCGTGTTGTGGATATTCCAGATGAAATTGGCCGTGACCTTCCAGGGCGGTTCCGGCGCCACCCACTTCTCCTGGAGCCTCGCGCGGCCCTTCTCCTTCTCGCGGATGGAATGCAACTTCCCTGCCTCGACTTCGCCCTCGACCCGGGCCGCTTCGATGCCGGCTAGCTCAACCAGGTATTCCTCGAGTTGCGGCGAGCGCTCCATCCAGTAACTATTCCAGGCTTGCTGAGCGGCATCGCGGTCTTCGTCGGGCACTGACTCGGGCGGAGGAGGAACGTCTGTGTGAAGTCGCTGCTTATCCTCGGACAATGACAAATACGCACAGAGCTTTCGATTCCGTTCCGGTTGGGCCCAGAACCGGTCCCAGCGCTTCTGCGCTTCGTAGAGCGTGATGCTGGCGGTGTGCGCCGTTCCAATGGCCCCCAGCCCGGTCCCTACATAGACATGAGCTTGCTCCTGGAGCTCCTGAAGCAAAGTCTCGATCCCTGGATTCTGCCCGAGCGCCTGTATGAATGCGCCGATCGCGTAGAGCGCCGGCAAATCCATCTTTTCCTTCAGTTGTTGGAAACGGCGCGGCGCAAATCGTTGCCCGATCCATTCCTGGTAATCGGCAAAGTGGAACTCAGGAACACCAACCAAGAAGTTGTCTGGGCCAAAACCATTGAAGGGGGTCAGCCAACTTTCGGAGCATTCAAGGTTCTTCTTGAAAGCGTCGATGTTCGGAGATCGCGGCGCGACAATACCCCACCCGAATACGCCAATCCTCACCGCCAAGTCGATCCTCCAGGAAAAAAGCCCACGTTACCATAGGCGGCTTCTGTCTCTCGCCGCAAATGTCGAATTACGAGGCTCAAAACGCCGAGACAAGGTGACCCGCAAGAGTTGCGTGTTGTGCGAAACATCACTGCTCTTCTGTTCCAGGAGGCATAATCTGTAACGAATATTCTTGACTGCCTGGAGGCTCAGTGTTATTCGATAATCCCATACGAATTCATGGAGGAGGATTCCACAATGCGCCGAACTTCTACGAACCGCCTGAGCCCAGTCATTCCTTTGGGGCTCTTGCTGCTGGTTGGATGCACGGTCAAGGAGAAGGTGGAGTCGGGGCACGTTCTGGACGAAGCGCGACAAGCCGGCCGCCCGGCTGCTTCGTTTCCTGCCGCGGACGAAGACTACTTCCACGACATGGACGGCGCCATTCCGCTGGCGGCTAATGAGGTCAAAGGCCGCAACACATGGATCGTATGGACCGGCGGTAACGATCGCTTCTGGGACTCTATCTCGGTATCGAGTGCGGGAGCGGTCGATTTCCTGAAGACTGTGTCGTCGTATCCGAAGCTGAAGTTCAGCCGGGACAACCGCTGGAACTATCTGGGCCTGGTGAATGAGCCGTGCTTCGAGAAAGCAACTGGACCTGATCCTCAGCGCCTTGGCTTGTGGCTGGATAAGCGCAGCGCAAGCTGCCCGCCTGATCCTTTTGAAAATGAGACCAAGTATCCGGGCGTCAAGCTGGGTGCGCGTGGAAAGACGGTGCCGGTTGGTTCTTACTATGGCTACGCCACGGGCATCGTGGGCCTGCGCCTTTTTCCGAATCCGGAGTTCGACGAAGAGGCCGCCAGGAAGTGGGACCCGGTGAAGTATTACGACGACCCCAATTACTATCTCTCGAAGAGCTTGGTGAAGCCTTACCGGGTGGGCATGTCTTGTGCCTTTTGCCACGTTGGACCGAATCCCACAAAGCCTCCCGCCGATCCCGAAAACCCGAAGTGGGAGAATCTCAGTTCGAATGTAGGTGCGCAGTATTTCTGGATCGACCGGATCTTCGATTGGGATGCTGATCCAACCAGCTTTGTCTATCAGCTCTTCCACACCTCGCGTCCTGGCTCTTTGGACACCTCTCTCGTATCCAGCGACAACATCAACAACCCTCGTACGATGAATGCGGTCTATTCGCTCGGCCCGCGGCTGCAGCAGGCCAGGCGATGGGGCAAAGAGACGCTAGCGGGCGGCGCGCTGAACAACAAACAATTCAATGACTACGTGAAGGAAGGTCCGCTGACCCAGTTCTTCGAACCGCCCGATACGGTTTGGACGCCCCGCGTCCTCAAGGACGGTGCGGACTCGGTGGGGGCCCTGGGTGCTTTGAATCGGGTCTATCTCAACATTGGGTTGTTCAGTGAGGAATGGACGCTGCACTTCAATCCGCTGATCGGCGGACAGCCTACGACACCCATCAAAATCGCCGATGCCCGCGCTAACTCCTCTTATTGGGGAGCGACCGAGGCTCAAACCGTCGATATGGCGCTGTTCTTCCTGAAGAGCACCAATCCGCACCTTCTTAAAGACGCCCCCGGCGGCAGCAGCTATTTAAACGCCAGCCAAGCCACATTGACCCGAGGGAAGGAAGTGTTCGCCGAGCGGTGCGCGCGCTGCCATTCGAGCAAATTGCCTTCACCGGCTCCGGGCTTGGACCCCGGCGGATGCTCAGGCCCTGGCTATTTGGATTGCTGGAATAAGTACTGGGCTTGGACCAAAACCGATGACTTCAAAACCAAGATGCGCGCTATCGTTTTGGCCGATGATTTTCTGGATGGCAACTTTCTGTCGACCGATACACGGATCCCGGTAACACTTCTCCAGACGAACGCATGTAGCCCCCTAGCCACCAACGCTATCGCGAACAACATCTGGGATAACTTCTCCTCCAAAACCTACAAGGACCTCCCTTCCGTGGGAGAGATCACGATCTATCACCCGGTAACGGGCGAGCCGCGGCAATATAAGATGCCGGCGGGAGGCCGGGGTTATACACGGCCTGCTTCACTCATCAGTGTTTGGTCCACTGCACCTTTGCTGCTGAACAACAGCGTTGGCACGTTCAACCCGAGTCCCTCTGTCGAGGCGCGTATCGGGTCTTTCAACAACTCCATCGAGCAGTTGTTGTGGCCGGAAAAGCGCGACCAGGATGCGGTGCTCGGCAACAAGGTGCCCGGCGTGATCGATCGGACCACCACTTCCAGCTACCTCCGCGTCGCCCCGGGCTACCTACCCGGCGCGGTGCGCGACTTCATGGGTCTGAACGAGAAACTGTTCCCGGGCCTATTCGGACCGGATGGAATTCAGATCGGGCCGATTCCGGCGGGCACTCCGGTGGACCTGATCACCAACCTCGACATCCTGGGTGAAAGCTCCAATCCCCAGGAGCAGATCGCTCATGCCAAGAAGGTTCTGGCACTGCTATTGAAACTCAAGCACGACTTGGCAGCGCTTCCGAAAAACGCCACAGACGACCAGGCTCGAAAGGTATTTGCGGATCTCGTCGATCCGCTGTTCGAGCTGAGTAAGTGTCCCGACTATGTTGTAAATCGAGGTCACTACTTCGGCACCAGTTACTTTAAAGAAGAACCGGCACTCAGCGACGACGACAAGCGAGCGCTCATCGAGTTTGTCAAGACCTTCTGAGTTCCCTCAGGTGCTGCTCAACACCTGACGGAAATAGTCGTTGAGAAGCCGGTTCCCAGGGTCGTACATCTTTCGCGTGGCTTCGAGAGTCTTCAATCGGTCGCCGAAGGCCTTCTGGGCAATCTCCGGAGTGACCCCGAAGGTTTGATTCAACAGCGGTATCCCACCGCGATCCACGCAGAACTGGTTGTACGCCGTTAGAAATGGCTTCCATCCTTCCGTCCCGGTTGAGACCGGGTCGATGGTCATGATATTTCCATCATAGGAATAGGACAGCAGGGCCTGCTGATCCTGAGCGATTCGATAACCAACGATCAGCAGATCCGTGCGATAGCCCTGCTGCTTGTAATAATCCTTGCAGAAGCTAACAAACTCGGGAAGAACAGCGGGATACTGTTGCTCCGGAAAAGCAAATAGGCTGAACGTGTAGCGGCTGTCGTTCGAGACCGGTGGATAGCTGATGATTTCGTCGGAGGGAATCGTGTAGTCGCTCACCACGATGTTCTCGAGCTTAAATCGCCACATGGCACTGAAGTCGTCGATAATGGCGTATCGCAGTGTCTTAATCGGGACAGTGTTGTCGATGTCGTGCGCGAACTTCGGACCCATCGTGCCCCAGATGTAGTTCCGCAAGGCCCAGACTTTCCGGTCGGGCTCGCCTGTCGCAGTGGGGTTGTATTTCCGGAACTCTACCGTGATGAGGTCTTGAAACGGAAAGATGTAGTACATCATCGCGTAATTGAGCGCCTTCAAGTCTTCCAGTTGTGCAAGAAAGTCTTCAATCTTGAAGGTCTTGTGGTGAACTGCCATGGGTAGCAGCGGCCGTATGCGGAAAGTCACCTCATAGATGATCCCGAAGGTTCCATAGCTGGAGCGCACCTTTTGTAATAGGTCGGTCTGGCTCTCCGTCACTTCGAGCAGGTCCCCGGACGGCAGAACCATCTTCACGCCGATGACGTAAGATCCCACCTGGCCGTACTCGCCCGGGAACGAAGAGTCCTTAGTCCCGGCACAGGCGGCGCTCCCCGCGGTGAGGCTGCCGATCTCGGTGTTGACGTAAAACTGCAGGTTCTGTTTCTCGAGCGCCTGAGCCATGTCGATGTGAATCGCGCCCGCCTCGACGATCAGCGTGTCGGTTCCGATGTTCAGAATCCGGTTCATCTTCATCCGGATCAGTGTGCCGCCGTCGGCGACCCCGCAAGGCGCCGTGGAGTGATTCGATCCAACGGCCCGAACCGGCGAGGGGTACTTTACCGGATCCTTCAAAACCGCCACAATGTCCGCCACTGAGTTTGCGTCCACGATTGCGGCGGGGTGCGAAACCAGATCGCCAAACCAATTTGTCACAACAAGCTCGGCCATTCGCGAGACTCCTTCTTACGAAAACTGTCGCAGAAGTTTATCAAAACGTGCATGAGGAGAAAGACCGCACAGACAACTACATCCGCACCCACCTACTTCACAGCTTCAATTCGCTCCACGGCGATCACGCCGGTTTTCGGATAGAAGACTCCGGTCACCCTCACCTTCTTCGCGGCGAACTGTGCCGGGGTCTCCTGATCGCTCTAGAGATACTCCCTATCTTGACCCATTAACACATACTTGGTCTTACCTGAACTGGCCTTAACGCAATCGCGAACGCACTTGTCGTCGGGCGAAATTTGCATCATCTTGTGGTTAATCTTGCACATCGACTCCGTGATGGTGCCCGTGAACACCTGCTTTGGCTTACCAGCCAGGACAACGGCTGCCGCCATTATTAGGATCGTCAGTTTACTCATGATGTTGCTCCTCAGTCTTACTCGAAGTTCGAACGAACTCCGACTCCTTGGACGAATTCAGCCGGCGCCAAAGGTCGTTGTATCGCGCCTCCGGTAGCGGCTGTTTCAGTTGAAAACGAAATTCCCGGGAGCCGGAATTGAAGGCTCCAGAGTGCTCACTCGTAACCACGCTCAGATCGAACGGGCCCGCGCTAGCGATGTTGTTGATGTCTTCCAGCCGCCAAGTGCGCGACTGGCCAGGCTTGTCCGTCTCGTAGACGATGCGATTCTCACCAACCCGAATGACGCCCTGAGAGCCTTGAATCGTGCCCAACAACTTGGCCCGAACTTCCCATTGAGCCCTTACCTGTTTGTCGGGCAGATCGGCGATAAAGCGTCGATCCAGGCGATCTCGCCAGACTCCATATACCTTGTCCGCAAACCCCGGAGGGAGCGCGATGAACTCGTATGCGCGGTCGCTACCCAGCGCCGCCTGAACCTCGGCAAGCGTCTTCGTGAGCGGCGCCACGTGGGGCTCTCCCGGCTTGTCAAGCGGCGCCTCGGTGGGCCGGTTCAACAGGCTATTCAATTCCGCGCCGCGCAAACGGCGGTCCCGGTCAAGCAGCAGGATCTTGGCTTCGAGCAGAGAGATCTGAATCTGGGCCTTGAACACGTCCTGCTGTGCCGCCTGGCCCGCTGAGTATCGGATCTCGGTGATCGCCAGTAACTTCTTCAGCACATCGCGATCTCGCTCCAGCACGTCGCGGGCAACGTCCGAGTGCTGCAGCTTGAAGAAGGCCTGCTTCACTCGGGAGATGACACTGAGTTCCACCGACTGCAGTTCCTGAAACTGAGCGGCGGCTTCTTTCTCCGCGATGTTGCTTCGCAAGCGCTGCTTGCCGGGCGCCGGAATCTCTTGCGTCACCGAGACGCCGATATTGCTGGTAGCGTCCGTCCCAAGTCCGGCGCCGGGCAGTGGATTGCCGTTGCTGTTCCAGCCCATTGAGAGCGTGGGATCAGGCAGACTTCCAGCTTGCGAAGGCCGTTGCTTGGCCGCTTCGTACTTTTTTTGAGCAGCCAGAATCTCTGGACTCCGCTCGAGAGCCTCCGCTACGAGATCCGCCAGCTTTACTTCCTGGCCTCTCGCAACGGCATTGGCAAGAGCGAATGACACCAGGAGAAACACCACGGGATGGGCGCGAGAACACATTTTCTGCACCTCGATTGAACCTGAAATCCTCCGGATGACGCGCATTGCGGCACGCCTTCCAGCGGTAAGAACAAGTCAGGTTGACGAGGTGAGACTAGATCAGAAAAGAGGAGTTCTGCAGAAACAGATCGGGAGGCAAGTAGTCCGGCGTGAACAACAGCAGAGCTGACGCGTGGACCGCTGGAACAACCTGCTCCGCCGGAAGCTGCGATTCACTGAGCATCGTGGATCGAGACGACTGCAGCGGGGATTCCGGCAGCGCTGGGCGTTCTGTATTCGTGGTCTGCATCTGACAGCCAGAGTGCTGCGAATGCTCACGAGTGTCCGGGCACGGGCCTTTCTTGCAGCACGCGCTCAACGGTATGGGGTTGACTGCCGCCGGCATTCCAGGTTGCTGGTCGCGAAGAGCAACAGAAATAGCGCTGTCGCTACTGCCTTCGTGATCAACGTGCCGAACACACCCATGGTCTACAACTAACAGGAAGGCGGAGTTCCAAACGCGCTGCTCACGCAGATTGCTGAGGTGCAAAGGACTTCGAGAGCTGCGAAAGAGCGCTTTTGCGCCGAATGACGCAGGCTTCACGCCAGAGAACAGTGGAATCGCCATGCCGCATGAGATAAGCTTGCGGACGTGAGCAGGGGGTAATCCTCATGAAGAACCAAGACGGACTTATTACGCGACGTCAGCTATTAGACAGCGCCACACGCGTGGCCGCCGTATCCGCACTGGCCGGCATCGCACTTCCGCATGTGCATGCGGCAGAGGACAACACGATTCATGTAGCGCTGGTCGGCTGCGGCGGACGCGGGACAGGCGCGGCGGCGAACGCGCTCTCAGTGACCAACGGCCCAATCAAGCTGGTGGCCATGGCGGACGTCGTTCCAAAGAACCTGAACAACAGCTTCGACAAGTTGACGACGCAGTTCGCCGCCCAAGTGGACGTGCCACCGGAGCGACGCTTCCTGGGCTTCGACGCTTACAAGCAGGCGGTCGATGCATTGAAGCCGGGCGATGTCGTGATACTCGGGACACCGCCCGCATTTCGCTGGGTGCAGTTTCAATATGCCATTGACCGCGGCATCAACACCTTCATGGAAAAGCCGGTGAGCGTGGATGGGCCGACAACTCGCCGCATGCTGAAACTGGCAGAGGAGGCATCGCAGAAGAACCTGAAGGTGGGCGTGGGACTGATGGTGCGCCACTGCCGGGCACGCCAGGCGCTGTATGACCGAATCCAGTCTGGACAGATTGGGGAGATCGTGGCGATGCGTGGCTACCGGATGGGACAAGGCGGCGGTACCGCTCCTCCGAAGCCGGACGACATCAGCGAGCTTGCGTACCAGATCAAGCTCTTCCACGCCTTCCTGTGGGCCAGCGGCGGCGTCTTCAGCGACTACTACATCCATCAGATCGACGAATGCAGTTGGATGAAGGGCGCCTGGCCGGTGCAGGCGACCGCGGTCGGCGGCCGCGAGTACCGCGGCGATTCACTCGATCAGAACTTCGACGTGTACTCAGTGCAGTACACGTTCCCCGATGGCACCAAGCTCTTCTTTGACGGGCGCAACATGGCGGGCTGCCGCGACGAGTTCGCGAGCTACGCGCATGGCTCGAAGGGCTCAGCCGTGATCTCAACGCTGGCGCACACCCCGGGTATGACGCGGATCTACAAAGGGCAGAAGATGCCCACCGTGCTTTCAAAAAACGACTTGCCGCTGGCGCCTGATCCGAACCTGGTGTGGGCGTTTCCGCAGCCCGAGAAGAGCCCTTACCAATGGGAGTGGGACGACCTAACGGAAGCGATCCGCGAGAACAAGCCATACAACGAGGTGAAGCGGGGTGCGGAGGCGAGCCTGGTTGCCTGCATGGGCCGAATGGCCGCCCACACCGGCCAGTTGATCACGTTCGACCAGATGCTCAACTGCGAGCACGAGTTTGCTCCGGGCGTGGACAAATTGGTCCTGGACGGCCCGTCGCCATTGCCGCTCGGACCCGATGGAAAGTATCCAATTCCGCAGCCGGGCATCAAGAAAGACCGCGAGTACTAGACATCGACCGACGAATCAAGATGTCTGTGTGAATACTCCAGCACTGAACCCCACGCGTCAGCAAGCCAAGGTGGGCCGTTGCCCATCGGAAGTAATGAAAATGATCGCAGTGCGGGCATCTCACACCAGCACAGAACCGCGACCGTAAGGGAGCGGACCCTAGCCTCGCCCCACGCAGGGGTTCTCGATCGTTTTCGACGGAGCGGACCAAACATAGTCACGATCGTAGTCCTCCCCTCGCCCAGTAGAATGAAACCATGCGTATCGCCCCGCCGCGTGCACTAGCTCTGTGTGTAGCACTCACTTGCAGCACACAAGCTTTCGCCAAGTCCCCTTTCACTTTTGACGCCATGATGAAACTGGCGCGGATCAGCGAACCGCAGCTGTCGCCTGATGGCAAACTGGTCGCCTTCACCGTCCAAACGGTCGACCTAGCGAACAATTCGAAGCCTTCGCAGATCTATATCGTGCCACTGTTGGGAGGCATTCCGAATCAGATATCGCACGATGGCACATCCAATACGCGGCCGCGCTGGACACCCGACGGCAAGCGCCTTTTCTTTGTCTCCAATCGGAGCAATGGGTCGCAGATCTGGTCGATGAATCCAGATGGCAGCGACCCGAAGCAAGTGACCAATCTCCCCACCGAAGCGGAGGGCGTGACCATCGCCGGCAATGGCAAGCTGATCCTGATGACCAGCGAAGTTTACCCGGCCTGCGCTGCCACTCCGGCCGTAGCCGGTGCTGAGTACAACGCCGATTGCAACAAGCAGCATCTCGACCAGGACGCGTCCAGCAAGGTGAAGGCGCGGATCTACACCACGCTGTTGTACCGGCACTGGACTGCCTATCAAGGACCACGGCGCAGCCACTTGCTGGTGATGAATCTGGAGAATAGCAAGGTACAGGACTTCACGCCGGGCAACCTCAGCGTGCCGCCGTTTTCGTTAGGTGGACCTGAGGCCTACGCCTTCTCTCCCGACTCGACCGAGATCGCGTACGTTTCCAACACGGACCCCGATCTCTCCGTCAGCACCAACTCCGACATCTTCACGGTGCCCGTTGCCGGCGGAGAACCGAAGCGCCTCACCAACAACCCTGGCGCGGACGAAGGTCCGGTCTACTCACCAGACGGGCGCTATTTTGCCTACCGTACCCAATTGCGATCCGGCTACGAGAGTGACCAGTGGCGACTGGCTGTAGTTGAACGCGATACCAGTAAGCTCACTACGCTGACCGACTCGATGGACCGGCCCGTTGACAGCTACACCTTCTCGCCCGATTCGAAGCGCATCTTCTTCGTCACGGAGGACCATGGTTCACATCCACTCCAGATGATCGCAGTCACGGGTGGCGAGATTCGCACCATCGCCCACGGTCAAAGCTCCATCGACGACGTCCAACTCACGGCCGACGGAAAAACGATGATCTATTCCGAGCAGAGCGGGTCGAAGCCGGTCGAGATCTATCGCACCACGTCCGCCGGCGGCGCGGGCATTCCGCTCACCAACTTGAACCATGGCGTGTTCGACGAGTACGTCCTGACACCACAGGAAGTGATCACCGCGGACGCCCCCGACGGAGCGAAGATCGATAGCTTCATCATTAAGCCGCCGGGCTTCAATCCGGACACCAAGTACCCGGTTGTCTTCCTGATCCACGGCGGCCCGGAAGGCGCTTGGGGCGAGAGCTGGACCTATCGCTGGAATGGGCAGGTGTTTGCCGCCGCCGGATTTGTAGTTGTGCAGCCAAACCCTCGCGGCTCAACTGGATATGGGCAACAGTTCACAGATGGCGTGAATGGCGACTGGGGCGGCCACGCGTACCAGGACATCATGGCAGTGGTCGATGCCGTGGCAGCGCTGCCCTATGCGGATAAAGACCGCATGGCCGCAGCGGGCGGCTCCTATGGCGGATACATGATCAACTGGATCCTCGGCCATACCGACCGCTTCAAAGCTCTTGTCTCACATGCCGGGGTCTTCGATCTCCGCAGCGAAGCCGGCACCACCGAAGAGCTGTGGTTCACGAAGTGGGAGTTCCAGGGCTTCCCCTGGGAAAACCCGGACATGTATGACAAGTGGTCCCCAAATAACTTCGTGAAAGACTTTAAGACTCCTACGCTGGTAACTCATGGCGAACTGGATTACCGGGTGCCGATCGGGCAGGGCCAGGAACTCTTCACGGCGCTTCAGATACAAAAGGTTCCGTCGAAGCTGATCCAGTTCCCCGACGAAGGCCACTGGATTCTGAAGCCGCAGAACAGCGCGCTATGGTATTCCAGCGTGATCGCCTGGCTCAACGAATTCTTGAATAAAAAACCCTAACCAATTGAATGCAATGCTAAATTCAGCACTGAACCGCGCGCGTCAGCAAGCGGATGTTCTTCCACGTGGCGCGGGCTTCCAGCCTGCTGAGCCGAGATTAGCCTCATCTCGGCTTTGGTTCCAATTCGGAGTGATTGATGGTTTTTTCACACAGACTCGTTAGGAAGCGGACTTCGGCCTTCTTGAAAACGGCTACTCCGCCAGCGACGGGAACGTGCTCGAGATGTGGTCCTGCCACATCAATCCGTCTTCGTCGACGAATGTCCACAACAAGCCCAGGCCCGCGGGAAGCACGCTGATGAGGCTCCCCGCGAGCCGGTGGTAGCGTGCGGCAGGTCGAGGCCAGTTGCCGTCGAAATCAACCAGCCGTATTCGCGCCAGCTGCATGCCGATCGAATCCTGCTTCGCCATAATCCACGTCAGCCGGTACGAGAGGCTCACTACCGCGAACAAAACGGCAAGCCACACAGCGGTGGTCTTCTCTAATGGCAGCGGGCCACCAAAATAAACGACTGGCGTGAGCGCAGCCGCCCAGCCCGCAACCATGATCAGGCCATCAATGGCGCTGGCGTGTAGCCGCATGCCGACCGGCGCCACGGGCGCCTCGCACACAATCGTTGGGTGCGGAGCGAGTCGGACCGTTGCTGCCTGCTGGTGCGTGAATTCAAATCTCTGCTGGTTCTCTTTGCCGACTCGTGGCTTCGGGGTTCGTGGCGCAGCAGCGCGACGGCGAGGCGACACTTCCACCCTTTCCACTTTCGGAGGCTCTGGACGGGATGCCTCCACGGCGCGAGCCCGAATGGCTTCCCGCTCGATGGGCGATCTCATTGAGTCAACCGACACCACCCGCGATTCCGCTGGCGTATCGAATAGCAGAGGCTGCCCCTGTTGCCATTCCTGCACGCGCCGTGCGGGCTTCGGCTCAGGCCTCGACTCCTCCGGCCCTGCCATGTTCAGCGCAGGCGCAGTCGCGGTATCAAATACCTGCGCCCTTGCGGTGGCCGCAATCGGGTACGTGTCAGGAGAAATACGGGTAGATGCCGAATTCAGTCGGCGGCCGCAACGCCGGCATCGGTGCTCTTCGTCTGTATTCCAGGTCTGACAGAATTGGCAAGTCATTTCAACGTTATCTATTCAGTCATGGAGTGTAAACCTTGTTCCGGAAAGGAAAAGGGCTTGCCACTGAACGGTCTACCATGCTACGGTCATCGGTTGAAGCCGCCTGCCGCGTTAGACATCCTCCCAGTTTCTCTATCTAACAGAAAAACTGTGTTTTGTCACGAACATTCTTGCAGTGTATTGTTTTTTGCGTGTTTTCTCGCCCTCTCGATCCTAACGCCCTCTGCGATGAGCCAACCTGCACCGCTGCACCCGCTGCGCGCTGGCGCGCCCGCCGCCGACGAAATCAGCATTGAGGCCGTCTCACAGAAGCAGGACGGCGACATGATCTATCTCCGGGGCGACTGCAAAATCGAGACCACTGAAACCCTCGTCAAGGCGGACGAAATCGACTACAACCGCGACACTCATTGGGCTGAGGCACGGGGCCACCTTCACTTTGAGAACTTCGTGAACGGCGACAAGCTGGACGCCGATCACGGCAAGTACAACCTCCAATCCGACGAAGGCACCTTCTACGTCGTCAGCGGCACATCTCCGCCGAAGGTGGGTGCGCGCCTGTATCTTCTCACCACCAGCAACCCGTTCTACTTTCAAGGGGAGTGGGCCGAACGCATCAAGGACAAATACATTGTTCACAACGGCTTTGTGACCGACTGCAAGATCCCTAAGCCGTGGTGGACGCTGAACGCGCCTCTGTTCGACATCATCCCGGACAACCGCGCCATTGCCCGTCATGCCATTTACCGGATCAAGCACATCCCGGTGCTGTACGCGCCGGTCTATACTCGCCCGCTGGGGCGGAACCCGCGCAAGAGTGGCTTTCTGACCCCACAGATCGGCAACAGTTCCACCAAGGGTTTCACAGTGGGGCTGGGCTATTACTGGGCCATTGCACGAAACTACGATGCCACGTATCAGGGCGAATACTTCGGCAACGGCGGCTTGGGACAGACCGCGGACTTCCGCGGCAAGCCCACCCAGAAGAGCGATTTCAACTTCTCCTGGTACAGCGTGAACGCCATCGGCACGCCAGCCCCTGGGAGCGTGTTTAACTCGCCTGGCTACACGTTTGAGATCACCGGCAAGGCCGAACTACCCTGGGGCTTCACCGGCCGCATGGACATCAGCTATCTCAGCAGCTTCCTGTTCCGCCAGACCTTCAGCCAGTCCTACAATGAGGCGATCAACTCGCAAGTCAACTCCGTTGGTTACGCACAGCGCCATTGGACCGACTACGCGCTCAACATTGTGTTCAAGCGAAACCAATTGTTCGAAAGCACCCAGCCCGAGGACTTCGTTGCCATTGGAAAACTCCCGGAGGTCACCTTCGACAGCCGCGATCAGACCATTCTGAACGGCCCGCTGCCGGTGTGGGTATCTTTTGATTCAAGCGTCGCGCTCGCTCGCCGCCAGGAGCCCACCTTCCAAAGCGGCGTATTCGACCGCGAGGATATCTACCCCCACATCAGCACCGCCTTCAGCTTCGCCGGCTTCCACCTCTCGCCCAGTTTCTCCCTTCGCGCCACCCATTACGGCGAGTCCTATGGCCCCGCCGGTGCAACGCCCACCACCGGAGGAGAGACCTCGACCTCCGCGTCCAACGTGGTTGAGCCCGTAGGCATCAATCGTAAGGCCCTCGAGGTGGATGTCGACTTCCGAACTCCCACGCTGGAAAGAATCTTCCCGGCCCCGTCCTGGCTGGACAAGCAAATGAAGCATGTGATCGAGCCATATGCCACGTTCCAGTACGTCACCGGCATCGACAATTTCGACCGTATCATCACCATCGACCTCAATGATCTGTTCTCCGACACTAACCAGATCGAAATTGGCGTCGTCAATCGCTTCTACGTGAAGGACAAAACAGGCAAGGTGACGGAGCGCCTAAGTTGGTCCGTGGCGCAGCGCCGGTATTTCGACCCCACCTTTGGAGGCGCATTGATACCGGGTGAGAGAAACGTCTTCACGGCCACCGAGGAACTCACCGCGTTCGCGTTTGCCGCCACGCCTCGCAGCTACTCACCGGTGGTTTCCGATCTCAAGGCCTACTTCGCGCCAGGCTTCAGCGGCGAGTGGCGCGCCGATTACGATCCTATGCTGGGCCGCTTCGACGCCAGCATCATCAACCTGAACACCCACTATAAAAACTTCTTCGTCAATCTCAGTCACAACCTGCTCAATGGCTATCCCAGCCAGATTCCCACCGCCAACCAGATCACGAATACAGTCGGGTACGGCAACAATAACCGTCGCGGTTGGAATGCGGCGTTTTCACTCACCTATGATTATGAGCGCGACGTCCTCCTCTACAACGTCACGCAAGTCTCCTACAACACCGATTGCTGCGGCTTCAGCGCGCAGTTCCGTCGCTTCGCGCTTGGCGCCCGCAATGAGAACCAGTGGACCTTCTCGTATCAAATCGCCAACGTCAGCTCCTTCGGATCCCTCCGCCGCCAGGACCGAATCTTCTGAGGAACTACGGCTGACGGAGCGCATGCCGCCTTCCCGATCCGAGGTCCTGCAGGGCACACTGGATTTGCTGGTGCTGAAGACGCTTGATTCGATGGGGCCGATGCACGGCTTCGGTATCGCGCTTCGCATCCAATCGGTCTCCGAAGACCTGTTGCAATTGAACCAGGGAACATTCTATCCCGCGCTCCTTTCCTCGAACAGCGTGGCTGGATCGCCTCGAAGTGAGGTGTTTCTGACAATGCAATCACCTTATTCAACATGAAAATGCGAGCAGCTCGTCCCGGGGCTTACTGTCATGACACCTGGAGTCCGTCCCATGACCAGTGTGGGATGCTGAGGCCGTTAGGCACATCATCAGCGGAGTGGTGGTAGCGGGACATCGTGGTCGTGGTTGCCCAAGCGAAGTAGTCGTGCAGCACTTGTCGCAGCGCATCATCGTCGGCTAGTCCGACATCGGCCAGAGCCTGGTCGAAGCAGGCAATCGCGCGGCGGTCCATTTCGTCGTGCTCCCCGTTGCCGCTGTGCATCTTGACGACGGCGGTCTCGTCACCATAGGAGTCGGAATACGTTCTGGGGCCACCAAGTGCCTCGGCCCAGTACGCTGCGAGGCGATCGACATGTTCGGGATGGAATCCGTGGCTGAAAGCATGGGCGACCACATCGTCGGCCATCACGCGCCTATGCCAAGCGCCGGCAAGGCGCCGCAGGCCGTCGTTGCCGCCTGCCGCCTCGAAGACAGTTTGCATGCCTCCATGATGACAATCGTCGCTTGTCCATGCAAGACGGAGTCCAGTGCGATCTCAATCGCCCAAGTTGGTGACCCGAACATGAATCGAATATCCGTTGCTTTAGCCGGGCATTTCGTTTAGTCTACTCTCATCCCCAATCCAGGGGACATTTAGGAGGATACAGCAATGAACGAAGACCCTAAAGTGAATGCCGAGACGCCTGAGACGGAGCCCTCAGAAGTGGTCGCCGACGAGTTGAACCCGGAAGAACAGGAAGACGTTTCGGGCGGCGCCTTCAACCACGTGGGCTGGATAGAGGTGTAGTACCGCCTTTGGCCAAACTGGATGGAGAGAGCGCGCGGAACAGCCTCGGCCAGGCACCACGCCGACGCGGCATCAGGAATCTCCTCGCAAAGGTTCGGGCCGTCTCACGAAGCAGTCGAACCGAGCCCTCACGCGGACGGATGCGAATCGGACCAGGCGCAACAGTGGTACGCGGCTGGTTGTGGTGAGACGTCCCGCAAAGAGTACGCCGAGGCGGCAGTGTGTTTTCAAAAGGCACTGGAATTTCGTCCCGGTTGGCATGAGGCGCAACACAATCTGGGGCGAGCGTTTTTCCAGCTTGGGCAGGTCGATGAAGCGCTAGCCTCGTTTCGACAAGCGAGCGGCGGGACGAATCCGGAACTATCAAGAAACGCAATCGCCGTGGCGATCCCGGGAAGCCCGAAAAGCAACCTCCAGTCTGTCCTTGATGCGCGCCGCGCCTGGGCACAGCAGTTTCTCCCGGCACCTCAACTGCCGCCGCCGTTCTCTTGCTGCGTCGATTCCTCTGATACGGCGACGGCTTCGAGCCAGGCTTTGCGAATCGGCTACGTTTCCTCCTTCTTCCAGCACAATAACTGGATGAAGCCCGTCTGGGGCTTGATCAATCACCATGATCGCCGTCGGTTTCAGGTTCATCTCTTCTCCGATGCGCCGCAAAACAGGATCAAACACGGCTATCGCGCACACCACGGCGACAAATTCTATGACATCAGCGAATCATCAAACGAAGAGGCGGCACACCTCATCAGGAACTCCGGCATCGACTTGCTGGTGGACCTGAACGGCTACAGCAAGCTGAGCCGCTTACCGCTGATCGCCCTAAAGCCGGCACCTT
>JBAUOG010001288.1:0-5896 GCA_049579625.1 Bryobacteraceae bacterium | reverse complement strand
GTCTGGCTCTGCCGGTGAGCACCAAGTACCTCATCGACAACGTGATGCGCCGAGGCCAGACGGAACTTCTGGTTCCCATCGTTCTCGCGGTCCTGCTCGCCACCGTCATTCAAGGCGTCACCTCGTTTTCGCTCACCCAATTGCTTTCCAAGTCGGGCCAGCGGCTGATCTTTGAAATGCGGGTCAGAATCCAGGAGCATATCGGCAGGCTGCCGGTCAGCTTTTACGATGCCAACAAGACAGGGACATTAGTGTCGCGAATCATGAGCGATGTCGAGGGCGTGCGCAATCTCATCGGCACAGGCTTGGTGGAACTCGCCGGCGGCCTGCTGACTGCGGCGATCTCGACGGTCATACTCTTCCGCACCAGCGCCACCATGACTTCGTTTGTACTATTGATCCTGGTCGCCTTCGGGCTGGTACTGCAGCGCGCATTCAAAACTGTCCGTCCCATTTTCCGCGAGCGGGGCAAGATCAACGCCGAAGTTACCGGCCGCCTCACTGAAACACTCGGCGGCGTGCGCGTCATCAAGGGCTACCATGCCGAAAAGCGCGAAGCCGGCGTGTTCCAGGCCGGTGCCCAGCGCCTGTTGGACAACGTCTTGAAATCGCTGAGCACCATTTCGTTCATGACCCTTGCCTCTACCGTTCTCATGGGCCTGGTGGGTGCACTCATCATGTTCCTGGGCGCGCGTCAAATCGCCGCGCACCGCATGGAAGTTGGCGACTTCGTCATGTACACGTCGCTGCTGGCGTTCATGATTGCGCCGGTGATCCAGATCGTCAATATCGGCACCCAAATCTCTGAGGCGCTGGCTGGGCTCGAGCGTACCCGTCAAGTGCTGCGCGAGCGCACCGAGGACGACGACCCACAACGCACCACCGTACTGCCTCCCCTCATTGGCCAAGTCGAGTTCGACCACGTCTCCTTTGAATACGAAGAGGGAAAGCCGGTTCTTCACGACGTCTCGTTCGACGCGCAGCCAGGAACAGTTACCGCGCTGGTCGGCTCATCAGGGTCCGGCAAGTCCACCATGATCGGCCTCATCACGGCCTTCCACTCCCCCGGCCAAGGCAAGGTCCTGGTGGATGGATTCGATCTTTCCACCGTGGCGCTCTCCAGCTACCGCCTGCAGCTCGGATTGGTGTTGCAGGATTCTTTTTTGTTTGATGGAACCATCCGCGATAACGTATCCTTCTCGCGCCCCGAAGCGACCGGGGAGCAGATTATGGAAGCTTGCCGAATCGCGCGGGTTGATGAATTCGCGACAAATTTTCCCGCGGGCTACGACACCATTGTGGGCGAACGCGGAGTGAAGCTGAGCGGCGGGCAGAAGCAGCGTGTTTCCATCGCTCGCGCCATCCTGGCGGACCCGCGTATTCTCATCCTCGACGAGGCAACCTCCAGCCTCGATTCCGAATCCGAAGCGCTGATTCAGGCAGGCCTTTCGCACCTGATGCAGGGGCGCACAACATTCGTGATCGCCCATCGCCTTTCCACCATCCGTCGAGCCGATCAAATCCTGGTTGTCGAGGGAGGCCGCATTATCGAGCGTGGAAATCATGCCGAGCTGTACGCGGCGCAAGGCCGCTACTTCGATCTTTACAACCGCCAACACGGCCTGGAGGCGAACCTCTTCCTTGCGCCTGGCGAAGGTGACGAGATTGAACCGGTGCTTACCTGAGTTGCTAGCCGTTCCCTTTGTGCGAAGCATCCGTTTGCTCAGCAAAGCGGATCATTTCGGAGCCGTGACCTCAGCTTTCTGAGGCGCGACCGTGAGGGAGCAGCCATGGCCCCGGCGGCCCACCAAACTGGATGAAGACGCGCGTTTCTCCAGCACAGAACCGCGAGCGTCAGCGAGCGGATGCTTCGCACAAAGGGAACGGACTTTAGCATGGACAGCATCTTCAGGCAACTGCTCGCCTTGCGCGATGAATCAAACAATCGGCGTTCATCCGAGAACATAATCCTAATTGGCTCTGTTGGCTCGGTCAGCCTACGCCACTGTTTCCGTCTCTTTCGAACTTCTTGGACCTCGCTGGAGGCGCGGCATCAGGACGAGCACCCCTCCGAAGAAGATCAGCGAGACCACCAGCGCGAGGCTATGCTCGTTGGCGAAGTCACGTGTGGCGAGCTTGTAGGCGCCAAGAATCATGAACGCATAAGCCAGCCAGATGAGTTCTCGCTTTTGCCAGCGACCGCCGGCCCAGGCCAGTGCGGCTGCGGTGAGCGTAAGCACGACAGTTCCAAGGGTGTAAGCAGGAGCATCCCCGCCGCGGCCGGCGGCAACGGCTTGCCAAATCGACACCAGCATTTGAACCGCGATTCCGGCGGCGATCCAGGCGATGCTACTGGAGATCGCAAGCGACGACACCTGTTTGCGCCAGCGAGCCGATTCGCCGGTGGTGCTCATGGCGATGGCCACCCACGATACGACGGCGGCCAATAGCACAGCCAGCGGAGCGAACCAACGGAAGGCATCGTTACCCATGCCAAACAACCGGGCCACGGTTTGACCTGCAGCGTCGGAGGCAACCGCGCCGAGCAATAGATAAACGGCCCCGTGCAAGCCAAGGGTAGGCCGGCGGACGGCCATCGCTGCCCAGCAGGAGCCGACGGCGCATGCGCACCAGAGCATCCAGAAGGCCGATCCGGAAAAAGGAAAATACGTGCCGATGAGCACCAGGAAGAGCCCGAAAGCCGACCAGGCGCGGAAGTTCCACATGTGAACGCTCTCAAACAAGCGAAACGAGACTGCGTAACAAGCCAAGCCGATGGCCAATGCAGTGAGCCCCAGAGCCAGCATCACGGCGGCGTTGCTGCGAAATACCCAAACGATGCCTGCCACGCCGATGAGGAGCGCGGCCGCCGTTTGCGCCATTTCCGCAAAGGTGAGCGTGCGCCGCCGGACCACGGTCTGGACCCCGGCCGATCCGAGGTAGATGGCCATTAGCAGTGTTTGCACGAAGACCAGCGAGCCGAGCGAGATGGGGACGTATTCCGCAGGCAATCCCTGCGGGCGCGACAGCAACCAGGACGAGATGAAAATGGCAATATCGGCGGCGATGGCTGCAGTCGCCCGAGCGCCGGTTTGATGATCGAGCCAGGCGGCTACTTCCATCGCAAGGCCAATGGTCAGCAGCGCCAACGTGAAGGGCAACAGATCGTGATTCGCAAACATCAACACGATGGCAAGCAGCGCCGAGGACACGCCAACAACGCCCGAAATAACGGTCTGACGCTTCGCCCACGATACGGCAAGGCTGACCAGAACAAAGCCGGCGAGCAACCCTGCGCTGGTCCAGGATGACAGGACCTTGAACCTTTGAGACGCTTCCCAAATGAGCGGAATCATGATGAGGGCGGAGGTCGCGCAAGCCGCGGCTGTTGCGAATTTCGCTTCCGCCGGGAGCCGCGTCGCCAGGAAGAGCCACACCAGCGCATAGATGATGCCAAGCCCTGCGCCTAGCGAAGCTGGAATGACGCCATATTCGGCCAACGCACGAAGAACGAAGGCGCCGGCTACCGCCAGGAAGACCCTGCCAAGCACCGCGACCGCGTTCGATGGGATTTCGCTGCCGGGAAGGGAAACAGGCGTTTCGAGAGGCTCAACTGTGGGACCCGCGGCTGCCGCTAGATCCGCGGCGGGCACGGCGACTCCCACATCGAGACGCTCTTCCAGCTTTGACACCCTGCTTTGGAGGTCCGTTACAAGACGTACGAGTTCCTGTATGTCGCTGGCACTGGTATCCGGAGCCGACGGCGTGGTTGGCGCGGGCATGACGCCTCCTTGCGGGGATTATGCTTTTTGCTCTTGCCAGGGCGGAAGAATCTTCACCATGATCCACAAAAGAACGAACGGTAGAATCATCAGGATGATAGCGGGCAGCAGGCCCTCGCGTTCCGCGAACTCCATTTTGTAGGTGGTATAGCCCAGATAGCTTTTCGAGAAGAGCTGTCCGCCGATCACCACATTCCACCGCATGGAAAAAATACCGAGCAGCGTCAGGAACGCGCCCAGGCTATAGAGCATTTTGCGAATATTTTCGGCCGGCTTGCGGACTTGGGTGAAGAGCAGAATAGCGAGTGGCAACAGTGTGCCGAGCAAGATCTGCCCCACAATCTGCGAGCCAAACAGGCGCGTGTGCACCATGAAGTCTAACGTTCGGAACGATTGGCTCGATTCGTAGGTTCGATGCACCAGGTCGAGCATTTCCAGCGAGAAATCGATCAGGAACGTGTAGAACAGATACTTCGCGATCGTATCCAGACACGGCATATTAATGGGACGTTTGCGCAAGTAAGAAGACGCCTCATAGACCAACAGCACGGCCGCGATGCCCGACACCATGGCCGAGAAGATGAACACAACTGGCATGAGCGGTGAGGACCACCACGGATTCGCCTTTACCGATCCGAAGATGAACCCGACATATCCGTGCAAGAGGAATGCGGAAGGGATGCCGATCAGCGTTACAAACCAACCGACGCGCTCGTCGACATGAAGAGATCTCTCATCAATCCGGTTGGAGCCCAGCGTCAACGCTGTGTATAGCCACTTCTTCCAGCCTGTGTTGGAACGTGCCGCCAGTACGATGTCTTTCCGGTAGTCCAGCCAGATCTCGAGTAAGAGGACGACCATCAGGTACCAAAGATAGACAAATCCGAACATCGCCATCGCCGATGTCTTGTGGGGCGTCAGGTACATTTCAAGCGAACGCTCTGGATGGCCGAGGTGCAACTGGAGGGGCAGCGGCGCAACCATCATGAAGGCCAATGCGGTGAGTAGCGAGAGCCGGTAAACAGGCTGCACGGCAGCAATGTGAAAGATCCTGGCTAACGATGCGAGGATAAACGCGCCCGCCACCAAGCCGGTGATGAAGGGGTACAGAACGATGAGAATGCTCCACTGCAGTTGCATCTCATTCGGATACATGAAGCCTTCAACGCCAGTATTCATAGGTACCCCGCTACCTCACTGACCCATCCAGGTCTTTGTAAAACACCTTCGCGCCGGTCGCCATCTCCGGCTTTAAAACCTGGATCTTGTTTACGCGCAGAAACTCATGCACTGGATCTTTCGGATCCTTAAGATCCGCCAGCCGTCGGGATCCGGTGGGACACACCTCACAGCACGCGGTCGTGAGCCCCTTCGTGATGCGGTGGTAGCACAGCGTGCACTTATCGGCGACGTGCTTGGTGGGATGCATGTAGCGGCATCCGTACGGGCAGGCCTGGATGCAGTAACCGCATCCGACGCAATATTTCTGATCGACCAGCACCACGCCGTCGGGCGATTCGAACGTTGCTCCCACGGGGCAGGACTGAACGCAAGGTGAATGCGCGCAGTGATTGCAAAGTTTGGACACGAAGAAGGCTTTATCGGCTGGCTTATCGATGGGCGGAAAGCCGTTCATGCCGCCATTGGGCGAGTCGACACGCGGATGCTCCATGTCGTCGCCGCTAACTTCATAACGCTCCACCCAGGTTCGGAAGAAGCCCTTCGGAACGTCATTCTCCTGGGCGCAAGCCTTGACACAGTTGCCGCAGCCAATGCACTTGTTGATGTCGATGGTCATGGCCCAGTAGTGCTCGGCCATGCGGTATTTCGAATCGGGCGCGAGATCGCCGGTAGCGCTCTCCATCGCCTCGTGGGCGGCTCCTGACAGGATAATGAACTTTCCCGCGGCGGCCAGCAGATCGCGCCGGCTCATGCTCATGACTTATCCTCCGGACTCTTGTTCGGCTCATGCGGGCTGTGACATGTGCCGCAAGCGGCGCCTCCTGCGTGATCGCTCGAAACAACCTGTGGGAATTTACTCGGTTTGGCAGTGCTGGCCTCGTGGCAGCTGGGACACAGCAACTTGGTGTCGGGCAGCAGTGGTTTTTGTTTGT
>JBAUOG010001287.1:0-5217 GCA_049579625.1 Bryobacteraceae bacterium | reverse complement strand
CACTGTTCCATTCCGCGAACTGATCCCTATCGGCATCTTCGGCGACTCAGGATGTTTAGCTTCCATTCCACGAAGTTACATTTACGCCGTGAGATTTTTGTCCTTTGGGGCGTGAAGTCTGCCGACTTGCCTGGACCTGTTTCTCGAATCATGGCCAGAGCGCGAGAGGCATGAGCCAAGTCGTTTCCCCCGCAGGCGGGAGCTTGCGGAAGCGGTCAATCGAGGCGCTGTTGTGGAGTTCTGCTGACACGGGAAGCAGGCAGGCGCTTCAATTCTTCGTCTCTATTATGCTGGCACGGCTTCTGTCGCCGGCCGAGTTCGGGCTCGTAGGGATGCTGAGTCTCTTTCTGGCGCTAGCTCAGTTGTTTGCGGATGGCGGCTTCGGTTTGGCACTTGTTCAACGAGGCGAGATTACTGAAGCGGACAAGAGCACTGTGTTCTTCTTCAATCTGGCAGCAGGCGGATTGATGGCAGCGTGTTTATATATCGCCGCACCATGGATTGCCTCATTCTATAGGGAAGGGCCACTGACTGGACTAACACGTTTCATGGCGCTTAATCTCGTTGTCGGCGCTTTCGGCAGCGTGCACGCGGCGTTGCTGGCAAGAGAGCTTAATTTCCGTACGCCATGGAAGATAGGAATGATTGCCAACGGCATTTCAGGCGGCGCAGCGGTCTGGATGGCCTCACACGGTTTCGGTGTCTGGAGCTTGGCTGCACAAACGGTTCTGTGCACCGTTTTAACTACACTTCTCCTCTGGGCACTGTCGTCATGGAGGCCGCGCTGGAGTTTTCGGATTGAATCGCTGCGGCGGCTTTTTGAGTTCGGATCCAAACTCCTGGCGGCTGGCTTGCTTAATACTGTGTTTGAGCGCTTACAACTGTTACTGATCGGGAAAAGATTCAGCCCGGTTGAGTTAGGTTACTACACGAGAGCATACTCGACGCAGCAGGCACCGGCGAGTATCGTTTCCACGATCGTTACGAAAGTCACGTTCCCTGTTTTTTCGGCGTTGGCCGGCGACCCACCCCGACTAAAACGTGGGGCCAAGCAAGCAATCGGCACCCTAATGGTGCTGACGTCGCCGATGATGGTGGGTTTGGCGGCGACGGCCAGACCGCTGGTGATAGCGCTCTTTGGCGCTAGGTGGTTGCCATGCGTTCCCTATCTGCAGGTGCTGGCTATCGTTGGCGTTTTCTGGCCGTTGAACATCGTGAACCTGAGTCTCTTAAGCGCGACTGGCCGCTCCGATCTCTACTTCCGCGCAGAAGTAATCAAGAAGGTGATTATCGGGGCTGCCGTACTTTTCAGCTTTCAGATTAGCGTCATGGCCATGGTTTGGGCGATGTTGGCTGCAAACGGCCTATGTTATCTGGTGTCTGTCCACTTCGCTTGCAAGGTGACTCCCTACGGCCTGCGAGAACAGGCTCGTGACTATCTGCCGACCGTTGGGGCCGCGCTCGGGATGGCGGGAGTGGTCTTGTTAGTTGAGAATTGGTGTGGTCCCAACACATGGCTTGCGCTCACTCTGAGCGTCACTACGGGTGCAGCCAGTTACTGCGCGATTTGCTGGGTTACCGGAGTGAGGGCTTTCAAGGAAGGTCTGCGGGCCATATGGAATCGTGCGTCGCTGAGCTCAGAAAACGCCGCGGCTTGACCGATGGCTAAACGACGGCGATGCTGCCCGGCATTGAGCCAGCTGCCCGTAGCCCCGCAGGGGTGATTTCGCGGAATTCTAGTGTTCCGTATCTGAAGCAGCTCTGTTGGGCGACCCTTGGCTATAAGGCGGGGCGTATAGGGCATCGATTGGGAATGGACTGTCGTCGTCGACCTGCTCGCCGTCCCGCCCGCCGTCGTGTTCGTCGATCTACTCGGGGACCATCTCGTCAGTGGCTGGGCCCGAGCTCACAGCAGGGAGCCCTCCTGGGTGCTGCCAGTTCGGGCGTGCGATAAGAAACCCACGTCCATAATCGGGAATAAATCGGAACCACGAGACATTCCATGCCTCCGTCATTCGAGACAATTGCGAAAAAACCGGCGTTAGCACTGTCCTCGGTGGGACAACGCTTCTTTGGCTGGCTATCAGTTCCTCATGCGCCCGGGCACTACTACTCCCCAATTCCCGATATCGAGGAGGTAAAGGCTCGAGAAGGCGTAATATGGCGGCGGGAGAATACCAAAGGGATACCAGGAATCGAGCTTAACGAACAGGCGCAACTACAACTGCTCGACGGGTTAACGCGGTACTACACCGAGCTGCCCTTCGCCGAGTACAAATCGACCAATCGGCGCTATTACTTTGCGAACGCGTTTTTTAGTTTTTCTGACGCTATTTTCTACTATTGTCTGCTGCGACATTTTAGGCCGAAGCGCGTGATCGAAATCGGCAGCGGTTTCTCTTCTTGCGTTCTCCTCGACACGAACGACTTATTTTTTGACTCGGCAATACGATGCACGTTCATCGAGCCTAACCCGCAACGGCTGTATGGTCTATTGAAGCCCTCGGACGCAGGGAGGATCGAGGTGGTTGCCAAGCAGTTGCAAGACGTTGGACTTGATTGTTTTAGCGAGTTGTCCGCTGGGGATATTCTATTCGTCGATTCGTCGCATGTATCGAAGACGGGTAGCGATGTGAACATGATCTTATTCGACATTCTCTCTGCGCTGCCGGTAGGTGTGCACATTCATGTTCACGATGTCTTTTATCCTTTCGAATACCCACGGGAGTTTGTATACCGGCGCTGGGCATGGAATGAGATGTACTTGCTTAGAGCGTTCCTGTCCTACAATCGCGAGTTCGACATCACGATCTTTCCATCGTTCCTAGAGCGGTTTCACAGCGAACGATTGCAGAGTGCGCTGCCATTGGCCTGGACCCCTTATCCAATGTGGCCGAACCTGAGAGGAGCCAGCCTCTGGATCCAGCGGGTTGAGACCTGAGATCCGTCGTCCCTGCCGGGAGAAAAACTCGCTGGTGCTATGCTCCCGACCTGTTTTTAGGCGGTTTAAGCCTCGCAACACAAGAGTGGTCCCTAACGCCGCGCCCCGCTATTGGGCAAGGAGTCCAGGGGAGGTTGGAAAAACCTAAGTCAAACTGAGAATACAGTTTCTTATTTCGCACGTTCTGGCGACTCTTTGGATGTCCAACCTGTACATGAAATGAAGACGGCAAAACGAATTATCCGCACCTCTGGCGCCCAAGCATTGCGGCTTTTTCCGGAGGCAATTCCAGGGAGAGGCAGACTTGCCAGAATGATCAATGACTTGTCTCCTTCGGAACCCCTCAATTCTAAGGTGTGGGCCCCAATGAGATTGGGCCATAAAATGCTCGTCGATCTCAGGTCATTCGAATTCCAGGCGTATTACACGGGTGATTACGATAATGACGCAATTCGAGACCTTCAACGATTGCTGGTTCCCTCCACGGTTTTTCTTGATGTTGGAGCCAACATCGGCTTCTGGACTGTGCCAATGGGGCTTTCCTTGGCTCGGCAAGGCGGTGCGATCCATTCGTTCGAGCCAGTTCCAACCAACTTCCTTCGTTTGACCGAGAACGTTAGCAGGAACTCGCTGAATTGTGTCGTTACATTGCACCAAGTCGGACTTTCCGACCAGAACGGGACCGCACGAATCAGCCTCCGCGAAGACTTTCTCCGTGGGGCAGAAACTGGAAACGCCGCGCTCTTCATTGATGCTGAGGACGAGAGGTATCAAGCTATCTCTGTTAAGATTGCCCGTCTCGACGACTTTATTCATTCGCTCGGGGTAAGTACTGTAGACCTCCTGAAGGTGGATATCGAGGGACACGAGGATAAGTTTCTGGCAGGCGCGGGCGAAACCATCCGGCGCTTCCGCCCCATCATCTATATAGAGATTAATGATCCCTATTACGAGCGCCGCGGGCTGGATCCAACACAGGTTTTCGAAGGCTGGCTTCAGGCGCAGTCATATAGCTCCGCATTGAAAATAGATGGAAAGTGGTGCCTCCAGTCGATTCGAAAACGCAGGAGGGTCATTGATAATGTGATTCTAATTCCGTCCGAAAGGGACCGGGATTCGCTACGGCGTCTGGTCTGCTGATCTGTTGGCAACATGCGACAAGCCGAGGCCGACTAAGTCAGCTCCGACGCTCTTCATTGTCCAGGTGCCAAGCCGCGGTAACCCATCGTCTTCTTTAGACAGCGACTATACTTGAAAAGCTAACAACGCTTTTCACTCTTCTTTACTGGCCTCCGCCCCAAATTATGAGAATTGCGAACATCCGAACAGCTTTGAAAGACCCGCGAATCCTGCTCCCTTATGCTGACTGGAAAGTTTCGAAAGTGCTCGGCCGGAAACCTGAGTTGAAACTCTCGCATGGGGCCAAACTGACACACTTTCGCTCGTTCGGTGAATTCTGGGGCACTCGATTCGTGCTTGATTGTCCGGAGATTGCGCTGCTGGAGAGATTCTGCAGGCGTGAGGGCGTCTTGTTCGACGTGGGCGCGAACATCGGGGCTTACAGCACGCTACTGAGCGCGATGTGTCCTGAGGCAACGATCTTTGCTTTTGAACCCTCGCCCGATACGGCCGCGCTTTTGAGGCTGAACCTCCAATCCAGTCAAGTGAGCAATGTCAAGGTCGAAATTATGGCCCTTGCCGATGTCGCAGGGTCTTCGGAGTTCGTCAACCGATCAAGCAGTCCTGAAACGAACCGGCTTGTTCGGGAGCCGGAGTCGGGTCTGACGATTCGTGTTGCGACGACGACACTCGATTCGTACACAGCCACCAACAACATCGATCGGATCGACTTCATCAAGATCGACGTGGAGGGAGCTGAGCCCCTGGTGCTGCGCGGCGCTCGCCGCTTGATGCAAGAGCGCCGGATTGGAGCGGGAATGATTGAGATTTGTCCGCGCAACCTTACGAGATTTGGTTTTTCCTTAAGTGACCTCTTCGCGGCGGCGAACAACAACGGGTATCGGGTTCACAAGTTGCTGCCGGACGGCGCGGCAGGTGTCCCGTGTTACGCATCCGAGTTCGGAGAAGACGCCCTTTGCAACGCAGTATTGATGCCAGCGTGACGAAAGAGCACTCAAGGGCGAAGTGGCAGAACCAAACGGGCGCTGGTGATTCTTGGCGGATGGCATGACATGCCGTTTCTCCAAAAGAATGGAAACGCAGTTGATGATTCGAAGCGCAAGAAAAGGCGAACAACATCTTGCGGCCCCGGTCGG
>JBAUOG010001286.1:0-1814 GCA_049579625.1 Bryobacteraceae bacterium | reverse complement strand
CGCTTGGTGTGCTGAGGTGGCAGTTTGACTGGGATTGGAACGCTGCCGATCGCGAATTCAACCGTGCCATCGCCCTGGCGCCAAGCTACAGCTGCGCCCATGAGGACCGCGCCATTTTTCTGGCCGTGACTGGCCGACGGGCCGAAGCTCTGGCCGAGATCGCGAAGATCGATCAACTGGACTACAGTTTCAGTGCGGCGATGACGGAATCAGACACCTATTATCAGCTGCGGGATTACCCGGACCTAATTAAATCAAACAAGAGATGGCTGCTACTGGACCCCAAGGATTCGTACCAGCACCGCGCTCTCGGCATCGGCTACGAAGGCACGGGCAAGCTGCAGGAAGCGATCTCCGAATACCAACAGGCCATTGCGATCTCAGGTGATTCCAAGAGCGTTGTTGCACTGGCACACGCCCTCCGAGCGGTAGGCAAGAAAGCTGAGGCCGAGACGACTCTGCGCGATTTAGAGCACAAAGCAAAAGAGAGTTCTGCTTCGCCATACACCATGGCTACAATCTATGCCGGCCTCAACGAAAACGAAAAAGCCTTCGAGTTCCTGGAAAAAGCTTACTCGGAGAAGTCTTTGGATCTTACCTCGTCCATAAAATCCGACATGCTGCTTGATGGCCTGCGTTCTGATCCCCGTTTTCGAGACCTTCTTCGCCGCATGGGATTGAACTAGAAGCCCCGGCGGCAAGAGGGGACGATCCGGTTGAGGCCGGTTTTCCCAACGTCAGGAGAACGGCTAGATAGTCATGCATGTGGAAGTGGGGTGATTCGGCGCCGTCCCACCGCTGATGTTCTCCATTTCGCCCTGGTCGATATCTTCGTGATCGAGACTCTCTGGGCCGGTTTCTTCTTGAACGCTTTGTTCCTGGGGCGGGTTGTTATCCTTGATCATCTTTATCCTCGATCATCTTTATCCTCCTTCGTACGACCGTCCGTCTTCCCCAACGGTCGGTGTATTGTATACGAAATGGAGCGACATTTCATGACGCCCGAGGTTTCATCGGATTCTCTGGAGAGCGGGCTTTTGGGCCAGACCGGAACACGGAATCGTCGAGCGTGGGAGAATCAAAAGCCGACACCGGTAGCGCAGCCTGTGCCTTGACATGTACAGGGTTTGGTATTAATCATCCCACCGCTGACGCTTTCCATTTCGATGGCTTCGAGCTCTTCGTGATCAAGACTCACCGGGTGGGTTTCTTCTTGAGCGCTTTGTTCCTGGGGCGCGTTGTTATCCTTGATCATCTTCGTTCTCCTTCGGACGACCGTCCGTCTTTCCAGCGGCAGCATGTATTGTATGCGAAATGAAGTGGAATTTTATAACGCCCGAGGTTTTATCGGATTCTCTGGACGGTGGTGCTCGAAATAATGGCATCGAGACAGCCGGGCGGGATTACCCCAATTCCGCATGATTGACCTCGAACGGTTGTTGCGGCGTGCAGCGCCATTAGCTGCCTCACCCGCCAATACTTTCTTGAATCGCGATGCGGGCGAAGAAGACGGCTCGGCAGCAAAGAGGCTGTCACGCTGGCGGAACAACGCCGCCGAGAACTCCAGCGAAGCTTTCGCGGATCGCCTCGATTGGGAGGGCCTGACGCCGGAAACCGTGGAGTCGGTTCTGGGCGATGAGCGGCCCCTCCATCCGGGCGACGACTTGTGGGCCCCGGCGGCGAGGCGGATCGTCCAGCACCTGACCGAATCCGGCGCCACTAGCCAAGACGACTCCGGGCCAGTTCCTTCCGACCACAGCGGCCGCTTGCCGGGCTCCGGCGTTCCCTTCGGGCCGATCCTGGCCCCCCTGGTA
>JBAUOG010001285.1:0-3151 GCA_049579625.1 Bryobacteraceae bacterium | reverse complement strand
GCTTTTTCACGAGGTTTCGGCTAGCCCGGTTACCCAGACTCGCCGCTCGATAGCTATCGAATCTAACCATCAACTATTCGAGTGGGTCCTTCCCCCACTGGCAATCTGCCCCTTTGGGGCACACAGACGACTCTCGGCTCAGCAGCCTAAAAGGCTGCGCCACGTTTTGATCTGAAAATACGAACCCAGTTGGGGGGCGACCTCCAGGAGCCAGTTTGAGGCGCGGGCGTGCGGGCGGATGCCACGACCGTTCGGAAGGGATTGATTTCGTTGGGTAAATTACGGTTCGCTGCTGGTGACCGCTACAGGCACCTCGTCCGTGACCACGGAGAACCATCGCAGATTCGACTTCCCGAAGGACGTCGTGATGGCTGCGTCGGTGGCATCGCGACCGATGGCGATGGGTACCCGCCCGATGCGGGACTGGTTGAAGCGCGCGTCGAACACCCACCAGCGGTCCCGCAAGTAGACCTCGAACCAGGCGGCAAAGTCCATGGGAGGCATCGGTGGAACCCCGATGTCGCCGAGGTATCCGGCAACATAGCGTGCCGGTATGTTCATGGCTCGGCAAAAGGTGATAGCGAGGTGTTGGAAGTCGCGGCAGACTCCGTTGCGCTCAATGTATACATCGAGCGCCGTTTTGGTGGAGCGTGCGTAGTTGTAGCCGAAGGTGACGTTCATATGGACCCAGTTGCAGATCGCCTGCACCAGAGGCCAACCAGGCTCGACTCCGTTGAACAACTCGCCGGCTGTATTGAGAAGTTCATCGACCGGACAGTAACGCGACGCCAGCAGAAACCTGAGCACGTCCGTGGGCAGTTTGTCGACCGGAACCTGCTCCGCAGTGACATCGTACGGGTCGGGTTGGCCCGAATCTTCGATCAGAGTTGAGCTGGATAGCCGAAGCTGCCCGGCGGGCGCCAAAAACCGGGAACAGACGTTCCCAAAAATGTCGAGGTATGGCTCGACCGCGACTTCCGGATCGGCTCGTAGCACATCGGGTTCCCGCAGATCCGCTTCGCGCGAAGGATGAATAGTCAACTGCGCGATCATCGCGACGGGCGCGGGTATGTCGAATTGAAGGTCGTAGCCAAGTCTGATTAGCATGTCGATGTGGCCAGCGACTGTCATCTTGCGACTTGGCAGAAAGGACAGGATCCAGTCGCTGTCATTTTACCTGAACGATACAGTAGTGGGATGCACGCAATAAACCGGGGTGCCATACACCGATCGAACGGAGGCGAGAACACACGCACGTGAGCCGATCTCTGGTGATCTATCGCGAGGAGGACGAAGTCGGGCCCTACCTCGCTGCGCTAGCCGCCGCTGGCGTTGAAACGGTATCTGTGAGCGCCTCCGAACGCCCGCGATTGCGGGATTATGAAGGGCTCGTGCTAACGGGCGGCGATGATGTGGATCCCGCACAATACGGCGAGGAAAGACACCCGCAAACGGAGGAATCCGACCGCGAGCGCGATGAGGTCGAGAAGGAACTCCTGGCCGAAGCGCTGGAGTTGGATTTGCCCGTGCTTGCAATCTGCCGGGGCCTGCAACTCATGAACGTGTTTCATGGCGGGGATCTCATCCAGCACCTGGATAGCGTGGTACGCCATCAGACGTCAGAGGGCGAGCGCGAGAAACCCGCTCACAACATCCTCATCGAGCCGGGCAGCCTGCTCTATTCGATTGCCGGCAGGCGCGAATGGCAAGTGAACTCCCGCCATCATCAGGCCGCCAAGCGGGTTGGCAAGGGCTTGGCCGTTTCGGCGATCGATGCCGAGGACGGTACCATAGAGGCACTGGAACGGCCGGACAAGCGATTCGTCCTGGGTGTTCAATGGCATCCTGAGAATCAGGCGCCAGTCGATACGGGGCAATTGAGAATTTTCCAGCGTTTCGGGGAAGCATTAAGACAGACTTAGTTCGATCAAAGGCAACAGAACCGAGATGACTTTTTGTTTGGGGATGAATCTGGCGGACGGACTGGTGGGGCTGGCCGATACCCGCGTGGTGGCCGGGCGGGATGCGACGATGGCGAAGAAAGTCGCGACCTATCAGGGCCCCGGATTTTCGTTCTTCATCATGAACTCCGGGCTGCGATCGTTGCGCGACAAGACTCTGCTGTATTTCGAAGATGCTTTTGCGCGCCAAACCACCGTTCGGGACCGTCTCTTCAAGGTCGTCAACCTCTTCGGGCAGCAAATGCGCCGCGTGGCGGAAGAGGACGCAAAAGGTCTCAAAGAAGCGGATCTGTCTTTCAACATCCACGCCCTGATTGGCGGACAGATGTCGGCCGAGTCGGTTCACCGATTATTTCTTGTGTATCCCGAGGGTAACTGGGTTGAGATCGGCAGAGATACTCCCTATCAGATCATCGGCAACTCTGGTTTTGGCAAACCGATTCTGGAACGCTCGCTTACTTACACCGACCCGCTGTTCTATGCATTCAAGTTAGGAATTCTCGCTTTCGACGCAACCAGGTTGTGCGCTTCGGATGTCGATTTTCCGATTGATCTTCTGGTCTACAAACGCGGAAGTTACGAAATGATCGAGCATCGTTACGCTCGCGAGGACCTGGCCCAGATTTCAAGCTGGTGGCAGGACCGCATGCGGCGTGCGGTGGACGAGCTTCCGTCGGCTTGGGTGGAGACTGCTTTCCGCAAGCTGCATGGCAAGCCAGAGCCGGTGGCGGCAGATCTGGCCGAGGGATCGGGTTAGTTGCGGGGCTAGAGGTGGCTTCAAACGCGGGTGCCATTCGGCCTTCGAGGATTCAGGGTCGGCTTCGTCGCACATCCGCGTACTGGCGCGCGGTTGGTCTCAAAATGCCCGGAGAGTTTCGTTCCGTCGCTACCGAGCTTCCAAAACGTGCGTTCGCTGCTTGAGTCGCGGCTCTGAAATACCCGTTGGGTCAACACTGTTCATCATTGCGAGCGCGCACTCCGTCCTCATGCTGGTATCTGTGCTGGAGTTTTTGTGTGTCCGCTCCCTCACGGTCGCGGCTCAGTTTCAGTAGTCGTCAATGTTTGGGCAGGAGTTTAATGGGAGTGCCGTTCCGAAGATGAGAGGATAGCGGGCAGGAGACGGAAATGGCGGCCAAGAAACTATTGATGCTGGTGGGCGACTACGTTGAAGACTACGAAGTGATGGTGCC
>JBAUOG010001284.1:0-1838 GCA_049579625.1 Bryobacteraceae bacterium | reverse complement strand
TGAAAGACGGACGATACGCATTGGAGTCGCCGCCCGCCGTTTTCGGCGATGTCGTAATTACGGGCTGCAGCAACGGCGAGGGTTCACCAACTACGGGCGCTTACGGTGATATTCGGGGCTGGAGCGCTAAGACTGGCAAGCTGCTTTGGACCTTTCATACCGTGCCGCGGCCCGGGGAAGTTGGCTCCCAGACGTGGCCTGCGGGCGGCTGGAAAAATCGATCGGGAACCAATGTTTGGGGATTCTTCACGATTGATGAAAAACGTGGCATTGTGTACGCGCCGCTTGGTGCACCCACCTCGGATTTCTATGGCGCCGATCGGGTAGGGGACAACCTGTACGGAAACTCGCTGGTGGCCTTGGATGCGCTGACCGGCGAAAGAAAATGGCACCAGCAGCTCGTGCACCACGACCTTTGGGACTATGACCTGGCTGCGCCGCCAGCGTTATTTGACATTCGCCGGGGCGGACGCATTATCCCGGCCGTCGCACAAATCACCAAGATGGGTCTGTTGTTCGTCTTCGACCGCACGACGGGTGAGCCTGTCTATGGCATGGAAGAGCGACCCGTGCCCCAAAGTGCGGTTCCGGGAGAGGTGACGGCAAAGACTCAGCCATTTCCACTGAAGCCCGCTCCATTATCGAAGAACTCATTTGGCATGGAGGAGATGTACGACCGCTCGCCCGAACAGGCACGGTTTTGTCGGGAATTGTTTGCGGGGAATAACATGAAGATCGGCCCGCCCTATGCACCGCTGCCGCTCGAAGGAAACGTCCTCCTCTTTCCGAGCACTCTCGGCGGTGGAAATTGGGGTGGGGTGTCAGTGGACCCGGCTCTCGGTTTGTTGTTCGTCAACATCATGAACATAGGCCAGTGGGGGCACCTGGAAAAGCGTGGTTCGGAATTCGTACGAACGTCGAACGATGGACCCTACGCGCGATTCTGGAATCGGGAGACACGGGTGCCCTGCCAGAATCCGCCCTTTGGCGAGATGATCGCAGTGGATCTAGCTTCCGGCGAGATCGCGTGGCGATCCGCGTTGGGCAGGATCGAGGCGCTGGAGGCAATCGGTGTCCACGACACCGGGTCGCTGAATCTTGGGGGCAGCATCGCCACCGCTGGCGGCATAGTGTTTGTCGGCGCAGCGAACGATTCGCGCTTCCGCGCATTTGATTCGAAGAGCGGGAAGCTGCTCTGGGAAGAAAGGTTGGAGGCGAGCGCGCATTCCAGCCCTATCACTTACCTGGGGCGGGACGGGCGGCAATATGTAGCGGTGATGGCGGCGGGGGGCGGAGCGTTCTTGGGCGGGGGGCTTAGCAATACACTGGTCGCCTTTGCTCTGCCGGACGTCCCCCGGAAGCCGCTGCCGGTTTCCGTCTCGAAGGCAGTAGCCTCAGCTGCAGCGGCCAGACGCGGAACGCCGGTGGTAGGCGCCTTTGCTCCGCTGGTGTTACCGGCAGGCGAGGCCAAAGCATTGGTGGAGAAAACATGCGGGACCGGATGTCACTCAATCGAGGTCGTAACCAGCCAGAGGATGAACGAGAAGGAATGGAATGCGATTGTGCAGAACATGGTCGCTCGTGGTGCCCAGGCATCCGACTCTGAGGTGACGGCGATTATCGAGTACTTGGCCAAGGGCCTGAGTAAGTGAGAAGCACCGTTCACGAATCGGCACAAAATCGACAGGTTCCTGATGGCATGAGGCAAGCTTTGTTTTAGTGCTCCTACGCGTGCGAGTTTGACTGGTAGTGCTGGCGGAGCAGGTCTTTCCCATACCCGACGATATCGCCGTTTACCGGAGTAATCTCCCAGAACGGGACATCGTGCGATTTGGGGC
>JBAUOG010001283.1:0-14433 GCA_049579625.1 Bryobacteraceae bacterium | reverse complement strand
GGGCGGCTCGCCCTCTACCTTCGACATCATCAAGAGTAGCCCCGGCCTCGAGGATCTCTGGCAGCTTCATTTCTCCGACGAGGGAGGCAAAGAGCACAACTCGTCCGATAACCTGATTGCCAATGTCAACGAAGCGGACACTGGCAACTATATAAAGCTCACTGCGTACGAAGACGGCAGCTTTGAAGTCTATAACGCCCGCAACAAACAGGAGAAGAAGTACGCGGCGAAATAGCCGCGTCTTTTCGGCATGCAGGCAAAACCTCTTCGGCAGAACATATCGTCGGGCGCCAAATGGGAGGCGATTGTCGGCTACAGCCGCGCTGTCCGGTTCGGCACGCGAGTCTATGTCACCGGCACGACGGCCACGGATGAACGCAGCGAGATTGTCGGCATCGGCGATCCTTATGCTCAGACAATCCAGTCTCTCCGTAACATCGAGCGAGCCCTGCATCAGGCTGGCGCAACCCTTGCCGATGTGGTGCGAACCCGCATCTATGTCACCGACATTTCGATGTGGAAGGAGATTGGCCGCGCCCATGCCGAACTATTGGGAGACGTTCGTCCCGCCACCACCATGGTGGAGGTGAAAGGACTCATTGACCCGCGCATGCTGGTTGAAATTGAAGCTGACGCCGAACTTCCGCCGGAGCCGGCGGCGTAGCCCGCTCGACACAATTGAGTCTCCATGCCTCGCCTCATTCCCGACCCCACGCAGATCCCCGTCCCCGGCGGTAAGCGTATCGACGAGTACATTGGCCACGTCAACTCACAAACTTCCAGCCTGAGCGTCGCTCACATGCGAAGTCCCGCCGGTTGGACCGAACCCGGTCAGCGGCCCAGTTTCCAGGAAGTGACGCTTGTCTTACGAGGCCTCCTCCGGGTGGAACACGCTGACGGCGTTTTGCAGGTGAGAGCAGGCCAGGCCATCATCGCCGAGCCAGGGGAATGGGTTCGCTACAGCACACCGACTGAAGAAGGCGCAGAGTACGTGGCGATTTGCCTCCCTGCCTTCACGCTGGACACCGCAAACCGCGATCCGGAATAACCTGCCTAACCACTAATAAAAGCAATCACTTAGCGCGGGTCTTCCGTTCCCGACATGGGGCCGCGTTTGAAACCTCGGCTCGAATCAGGTACACTTGAGGGGTTCAGTTGTCTGTCCAGCCTTTGCTCTGAGACACCCCCACCTAACTGTGTACTGGTGTAGCGCGCTGGAACCGCCAACCAAATATTAGGCATCAAGCCGCTTAAGGCCCAGCCCAAAAAAGGCATCGAGTTTATGTACGCTGTGATTGAAACGGGCGGTAAGCAGTATCGCGTCGCGCCCGGCCAGATGATCGAAGTTGACACAATTCCTGGTGAAGTCGGCGCGCCGGTTGAGTTCGATCGCGTGCTTGCGATCTCAAACGATTCCAATCAGCTGATTGTGGGCGATGCGGTCCGGTCCGCGAAGGTTCGCGGCAAGATCTCCGAACATGGACGTGGCGACAAGATTCTTGTCTTCAAGTTCAAGCGGAAAAAGCAATACAAGCGCACCATCGGTCACCGCCAGGACTTCACGCGCGTGGAAGTTCAGGAAATCGTCGGTTAACAGGCTGCAAAGCCGCTTGGATAGAGGGTACACGGATGGCACATAAAAAAGGTTTAGGTAGTTCAAAGAACGGGCGCGATTCGAATTCGCAGCGGTTAGGCATTAAGGTGTTCTCCGGCGAGTTCGTGACCGGCGGTTCCATCATCGTCCGGCAGCGCGGCACACGCTACAAGCCCGGCAAGAACGTGGGCTTGGGCAAAGACGACACGCTATTTGCGGCCGTCACGGGTGTGGTCGAGTTTCGCGATCGTGGCCGGATGGGCAAGTTCGTCAATATCGTCACCCAGAACTAGGTTTTTGTTTAAACGCAGTCACCTTGGGGCGCTCGGTAACGAGCTGCCCCTTTTTTCATGTCTGGAAGGCTTGCCAATCGAGGCGATCCGGTCAGAGTCCGGCTGAGTTTTCCTGAGAGTAGGTTGTTCCTTTGTTTATCGATGAAGTCATTATTACCGTGAAGGCCGGCGACGGCGGCAATGGCTGTATGGCCTTCCGCCGTGAAAAGTTCGTGCCTCGCGGCGGTCCGAGCGGCGGCGACGGCGGCCGGGGTGGTGACGTCAATATGGTCGCCAGCACCCACCACAACACACTGCTCCATTTCCGGTTTAATCCGGAACACAACGCCCAGCGCGGCCGCCACGGTGAAGGTAGCCAGCGCACCGGCCGCGACGGCACGGACGTTGAGTTACCCGTTCCCGTCGGCACCGTTGTCTATGACGCTGAGACCGGCGAGCAGCTTTATGATTTCACCCACCCGGGAGAACGTTACGTTGTGGCCAAAGGCGGAAAAGGTGGGAAAGGCAATGCCCGCTACGCCACCTCCACTCACCAGGCGCCGACTGAACACGAAGACGGCTTTCCAGGCGAAGCAAAACGTCTTCGCCTGGAGCTAAAACTGCTGGCAGACGTCGGATTGGTTGGATTCCCCAACGCGGGCAAGTCCACGCTTATCTCCCGTCTGTCCGCTGCCAAGCCCAAAATCGCAGACTATCCCTTCACCACGCTCGAACCGAATCTGGGGGTCGTCCAGGTCGGTGACGACCACACCTTTGTGATGGCCGACATCCCCGGCTTGATCGAGGGTGCGCACGAAGGTCACGGCCTGGGTGATCGGTTTTTGCGCCACATCGAGCGGACCCACCTGCTTATCCATTTGGTCGACGTCTCCGACCTGACTGGCCGCGATCCCGGCCACGATTTCGATGTCATTATGAACGAGTTGCGTGAGTTCAACGAAGAGTTGGCGGCTAAGCCGATGCTGGTGGTTGCAACCAAGCTCGACGCGTGCCAGGACGAATCGAAGATCGCCGCTGTGAAAGAGCGCGCAGAACGACACGGCATGCCGTTCTATGGAATATCCAGCGTCACCGGCGAAGGGTTAGATAAGCTGAAGTTCGCGATCGGCGACCGGCTGTTTCCAGTTCAGTAGACTCTACTCGGAATCCGCCGGAGATCCCGTGATCTCGTCCGCGTACGTGTTAATCCGGCCGATGATCTCGTAGACGGTTCGCTCGTCGAACTGATGTGCCTTCAGCGTCGCCAGCAGATGGTCGAGAAACCGCGAGAGGTGCTGTTTGCCGATGCCCCGCCCGTAGTGCGCCGTTGCCAGGGGTTGGCCCGAGTACTTTATGGGCCCGCCGAGCGCCACCGCGAAGAACTCGCGCTGCATAGCCGTCAGCTTCTCAATCGGGGTCCGCTCAAAAAAGCCCTTGAGTTCGGGGTCTGCCAGCACGCGGCCGTAGAACGTATCCACTAACTGGGCGACGCCCGCTTCGCCGCCGACCCGTGTATACAGCGATTGAGCCTGGGTATTCATAACTGGGATCATGGTATGTCATTTGCCTTCGCCCCGTCGATCCTCTGCAGCCACTAGACCGCAGTGTCGTTCTCACTGCTGACCAGGCGTCGTCTTCCCAGTCTTCGGTTTCGCCGGTGCCTCCGGGCGTGGCTCGCAGGGTGCGGGCGCTTTCAGCCATTGCCCAGGATTCACCGGCACACCGTTCGCGTAAAGGGTCCAGTGCAAATGCGCGCCGGTTGCCCGTCCGGTCGCCCCCACGTAGCCGATGACATCTCCCGCCTCAACGTGGTCGCCCTCTTTCACGGCCAGCTTCGACTGGTGCATGTAAATGGATTGCAACCCCTGGCCGTGGTCAATCGCTACGGTCCCGCCACGCAGGTTAAACTTCTGAACAATCTTCACCACACCACCGGTGATGGCATGAATCGGAGTGCCCTCCGCCCCGCGCTGGTCGAGTCCCGCGTGAAAATCACCCGTCGGTTTGCCGTTGTAATAACGCTGCACACCAAAGGGAGAGGTCAGACAACCCGGCACTGGCAGCTCCAGCGGCTCTTTCCAGTAACGCGTCTCCGAGACTTCCTTGCGAAATGCACCGACCGTCTCCTGTTCACCCGGCGACGGCTTCAGCGTCGCTACCGCCTTCTCGATGGTGATGTTCTGGCGGGCATAGTGAGCGTCCAGCACCGTCACGTCCATCTTCTCTACGACCTTGCCATCTTTATCCAGCAACTTCAGCGGATAGGTTCCCGGCTTGGTGAGCGTAGGTACAGGCATCAGTCCCAGCGGCGCGCCGTCCGTTTGGGGGAATAACGCGATCGTCTGGCCCAGCATCCGCGCTTTCGCCGCTCCGCCGAAGCGCACGAAGAGCACTTCTCCCTGCCGTGGCTGCTGCGGACTGATGGAGGCCGGTTGAGCCCAGAGGGCAGCGATCGAGCAGAGAAACAGAAGCCAGCGCATGCGTCCAGGATAACGATGACGGGGGTGGCTCTGAAAACCCTGGCGACTTTCGCTCCGTCGTTATCGAGTTTCCGAAGCTTTGCGCTCGCTCCCTCACGGTCGCCGTCGCGGCTTGGCAGGCCTCAGCACCGCCTCAAAGAGCGATAGGGGCGAGAGGTTGTCCCTGGACACCTTGCTTGGCGGGACCGGTGGAATCGCGCACGACCAGCTGCGTTTCCATGACGACGTCTCTGGGTTCTACAGCCTGTTGATCCGAATCGGGCACCAAAGCGCTAAACACAAGGTGACCGATGCGGTCGCGCGGGATGTGGACCGTGGTCAATGAAGGATACGAGTACTCGGAGAGCTTGATGTCATCGAAACCTGTGACTGACACGTCTTCAGGAATCCGCAAACCACGCTCGTGCAACTCTCGCATGACACCGACTGCCATAAAATCGTTGGCGCAGATGATGGCGGTGGGATTGAATCCCGACTGTAGGACTGCGCGGGCCGCCGCGCGGCCGCCGTCCAGCCCGTCCACGGTGGTGATGGTAGTCCACTCAACCGCAGGAGAAAGGTGCGCGACGGTTTTGCGGAAGGTTTCTTCACGGACGCCAAGCGGGCCCAGGTTGGAATGGTGGCTGACGAAGGCCATGCGATTGTGCCCGTCGCGGTGAAGATGGTTCACAACCCGTTCGATACCTTGTCCGTAATCGATTCGAATATTCCAGATACCCTTCTCGCTCGTGAAGGCATCGTAAAAGACAATCGGGTTCTTGTTTTCGGTGAGCTCGTGGACAAGGCTGGGATCCATCTCGGAAACGATGAGGGCCAACCCGGCAACGCGCCGCGCGAGCATAAGGCGGATGCTTTTGACGAGTTGTTCGCGCTGGTAGTCGGTGTTGGCTACGACGATTTCATAGCCGCGTGAGTGAGCATCGGATTCGGCGGCTTTGATGATGTCGAAGAAAAACGGATTCTCCATGTTGGAGACGATAATCCCGAGCGTGCGGCTCTTGCCGCCGGCGAGATTGCGAGCATGGAGATTGGGGTGATACTTCAGCTCATCGATCGCCTGCATGACGCGGGCGCGTGTGGAACCCTTGACGGCGATCGCATTATTCAAAACCCGGGACACCGTGGCGGTGGATACATTCGCCTTTTTCGCTACTTCTTCGAGGTTCATGGCCTGCACCGCAAGTCTATGCCATATGGACGAGAAATATCAATACTACTTAGGGTCTAAAGGATTTTAAGCCAACCTTCGCAGTTGCGATGAGTTTTCTGGTAGAAGCAAGCGGATCGCCGAGCTACCCGGAATCGTTTCAGGGCCCAGGATGGGCTGGGGGCTTGCTAAGAAGCTCGATGTAGTCGACGATCTTCTGTTTGCCGTCGGCGCTGACCAGCAAGTCGAGGGCGACGGTGTCACCGTTCTCGACGGTGAAGGGGGGTGGGTAGCGGGGCAGGACCAGAAATCGGAACCCAGAAACCTTGGTAGCCCCGAAAAGGGTCTCCAGTTCGTCGACGGTCAGACTCAATGGCGCGATGGTTACCCGGATTTTCGGCGAATGCGGGATGGGTTCAGTGCTGATGTCGTACCCGAAATAGGCGCGCTGGGAAGTGTCCGCTACGACGCGATGGTACTTGTCGCCGGTCCTTGACCAGATGGCAAATTGCATGCCGGCGAAGACACTCAAGGGCGCTGGGGGTTCGACCGCGATAGTTGCTTTGGCGGTTACGCCGTTCGAGAACCCCATCGCATTGTAAACGAACCGAGTGCCCTGCGGGGCCGGCTTTTCTGCCGACGCGCATAGTACGGCAATTGCGAGTATTCCGAATGTTTTAATTAGCCGCATGGTGACTCCTGATGATTCTTGGGCGTAGCTCCGAAACTGGCGAGAAGCCATGAAATGTTACGAGTGTTGCGGGGGACGCCGGCGATGCTAAGCCGTCAAGGATGCGGGCGCGCTCCCTTACCGAACCCCAACGCCAGCCCGAAAGAACCAACAACACACAGAGCGCGGCGGCGAGGGGGACTGGGATCCGTATGGATGCTCCGAACAAGCGCCGGTGCCACGGCATGGCCCGGGCTGGGAAAAGCGACGACCGGAGCCCGGGCGGGGCCAGCGGTGTTTTCCATTCCCGCAGCAGCGCGTCGAGTTCAGAGTCGGTCAATTCCGACTGGTCAGGTTCTTGCATTAGGATCTCCTACTCTCTTGAGTGGCGCGAGGATTCGCCTGAGGCGCTCGCGGGCCCGATGCAGACGCGACTTGACTGTCCCGATGTCTACACCGGAGATGGCTGCAATTTCTTCCAACGTAAATCCTTCGTACTCAAATAGAATCAGCGCTTCCTGCTGCAGCGGCGCCAGGCTGGCAACTGCTGTCGCTACTGCAGTGGAGATGTCGAAGGCCGCACCCGATTCCGAAGGAGTGGACGACTCGAAGGGGTCGTCAATCTGGCACTCACGGCCATAGTCGCGTACCCATTTGAACGCCAGGTTACGGGCAATCGCGATCAGGTAGGTCTTGAGCGACGTTCCGCGCTGCGCATCGAAGCGCTCCCCAGCCCGCAAATAAGCAAGAAAACAATCCTGCGTTATGTCCTCAGCGAGGTCCGCTCGCTGCGTTAGACGGTAGACGAACCGGAAGACCGCCTGATGGTGCAGATCGAAGGCCTGTTCGGGGGTCATCTAGGTTCCGCTCACACCTATTGTTACCGGGAACAGGCGATTAGGGTACGCGGTGAAAACTTTTAGGCAGGCTCTGAGTTCCCGGGCAACCGCTCCGTAACCGTCGCGGCTCGGTTAGCTAAATGGCAGTGCCTCGACGGACCGGTTTCCGGCCTAGGTTGAGAGCATTCTGTCGATCGCCGTTTCCAGCGGCCTCGAGTCTGTCTCGCCGATGAAGGATTGCACTTGTTTGCCATTGCGATCGAACAAGAATAGCGCCGGTAGCGCGCCGCTCCATTTCGGATCGATCGCATTGATGAAGTCGTCGTCGTTGGCCGCGTGGCGCACGTAATGCGGCGCGGGCGCTCCTTGCCGGTCGACAAACTGGGCCGCTGCTGACTCTTGCTCAGGTTCGTCGCAGGAGACGGTGACAAGATCAATCCCCCGACGCTTCTGTGCCGCGAACAAAGCGACCAGTTTGGGCATTTCCGCACGGCAGGGTGAGCACCAGGTTGCCCAGAAATCCACGAGCAGGATTCTTCCGCGATGGGTCCCAACCATGCGCCGGAATGCGGCTTCATCCAAGGGTGTTAAAGAGCCGGCGGCGATCGATCTTGCCTTTGGCCACCACAGTGCGGCGAGACCGATGATCCAACACCTGATCCAGCGGCGGCGGCTCATGTGCTCTTCGATGCGCGCTTGATGGAGCAGCCGAAGGCCTTGGTTTCGGTTTGAGGAGGCTCTTTGCCGGCGAGAACGGCATCCAAGGCGAGACGCAGGCGCTGGGTGGTAACACGCGAAATATTCTGCGCATCGTCGATTGAGCCATGGTAGCGGATGACGCCGGACGCATCGATGACGTAGGTTTCCGGCGTGACGGTGGCGCCGAACTTGTCGGCGACCACGTTGTTTTCGTCCTTGTAAACCGTAAATTGAAAACCATGTTCGCGTGCGTGTTCCTGAACCGCGGGGGCCTGCTCAGTGCGGTTCGCGTTGAGTGCGATAAACCTCACGCCCTTCGAGGCGTAATCCTTATACAACTCGTTCATCCGATCGTCATACGCGTTGGACACGGGACATTGCACGGAGATGAACATCACCAGGGTGACATTGCCTTTCAGATTGTCGAAGTGTGCCGGTGTCCCATCGAGTTGCGTGGCGGACAGGCCGGCGACAGGAGATCCGACCTTAAACTCTTGACCGTAAAGAGACGAGGCGGCGACGAGGGCGCTGAATAAGAATGCGGCTAAGCAATGTATCATCCGTTGCTCCTATGTCAGAGATAGAAGGCATAGTGAGCCCGAGTGTTAGCGGGTGCGGTTGAAGAAGTGTTAAACCGCTCCGAGAAGAGAGCTATAGGGTTCCTGTGTAGGCTTCCTTTGGCAGAACGCTGGGCCCTGGTGCCTACTCGTTGTATAGGTGATTTTATAAGTTTATTGCTTGATTTAATAAAGCAGTCACTTGACTTCCATACTTTGCCCCGAAATGATGAATTGTGCGTTCCTATCAACAATACTGTGCACTTGCCAGAGCGCTTGACGTGGTTGGGGACCGATGGACTTTGCTGATCGTACGCGAGCTACTGATCCGCAAGTCCTGCCGCTACACGGACTTGCGCAACGGGCTGCCGGGAATTGCCACGAATCTACTGGCGGATCGACTCCGGGAGCTCGAACGGGCGGGGCTCGTAAGGCGGGAGGAAGCGCCGCCGCCCATCGCGACGACACTCTTCCAGCTCACCAGCCGAGGCGAGGAGCTGGAGCCCATTCTGATGGAGCTGGGACGATGGGGCGCCCCGCTGCTGGCGAAAGCGGCCCGGGCAGATGCGTTTTGCACGCACTGGCTTGCGCTGCCGCTGAAGCTTCACCTCGTGGATCAGACACCGGAAGGTCCGCCAGTCACGATCGAGCTACGGACGGGCGATGAGCCGATGACGATTGAGGCAGCCGGTGGCGCGGTGAATGCCCGATTGGGCCCGGCGCAACAGGCGGACGCGGTCTTGAGCGGGAGTCCGCAACTGGTTCTTGGGCTGCTGGCGGGGAAACTCGATCTCGGGCAGGCGAGGTTGGCGGGAATGAAGTTTGAGGGGAACCCCGAGATTCTGCGAAGAGTGAGGCTCAAGACGGGTAGGTGACTCAGAACTTGCCACCCGCTGTGATACGTTTGCGGTCGCATGGCTCATAACGGATTTGATCTTTTGGCGGCTGCCCGGCAGGAGATGATCGACAGAGGTTTCCAGCCTGATTTTCCTCCCGACGCCGCGCGGCAACTGGAAGCGCTAAAGACACACCCGCCCTCTGGCACGAACACAGGGGTGCGCGACTTGCGCTCGCTGTTGTGGTCGTCAATCGACAATGACACCTCACGGGATCTGGACCAGGCCGAGGTCGCGGAGCGCGTGAGTGCCGGAATCCGCGTTTTAGTTGCCATCGCTGATGTAGATACCGACGTGCCCCTCGCGTCGCCCATCGATACTTACGCCGCCGGCGAGACCACCAGCGTCTACACCGGCATCCACACATTTCCGATGCTGCCGGAACAGCTGTCCACGGATCTGACGTCGCTAAACCAGGACGCTGACCGCTTAGCGATGGTGATCGAGATGGTAGTCGCGCCCGACGGTTCCATTGCATCCGGTGGCGTCTACCGAGCGGTGGTGCGCAATCAGGCCCAACTGACTTACAACGGCGTGGGGCCGTGGCTGGAAGGAGGAGCCGCTGCTCCGCCGACAGTGGCCGCCTCCGCGGATCTGGCGGCGCAACTGAAGCTCCAGGATGAAGCGGCTCAGATCCTGTTTAAAGAGCGGCAGCGGATGGGCGCCTTGAACATCGACCGGGTTGAGGCCGAGGCGGTGATCAGTGACGGACATGTCGAAGGGATCAAAACACGTCAGAAGAATCGGGCAACGGAGCTTATTGAGAATTTCATGGTGGCCGCGAATGGCGTCATGGCGCGAACTCTTACTAACGCCCATGTCTCATCCATCCGGCGGGTGGTCCGAACGCCTGAGCGCTGGCAACGCATCGTTGACCTCGCGGCGCGCTATGGAGACAAACTGCCGCCACAGCCCGATTCGGGTGCATTGAATCAATTCCTGCAAAAACGGAAAGCCGCCGATGCGGCGCACTATGCCGATGTCTCCCTGGCCGTCGTGAAGCTGATGGGTCCGGGCGAGTATGTACTGTCACGCCCCGGCGATCAGGATCAAGGGCACTTCGCGCTGGCCGCGCAGGACTATACGCATTCAACGGCTCCCAACCGTCGATTCGCCGATCTCGTTACGCAGCGGCTGGTCAAGTCGGTCCTGGCCAAACAGCAGCCGCCCTATTCGGATCCGCAGCTGGGTTCCATTGCGAGGAACTGCACTTTGAAAGAAGATGCGGCGCGCAAAGTGGAACGGGTCATGAACAAGCGCATTGCTGCCGTGGCGCTTCAGCCCCGGGTCAGCGAGACCTTCGCCGCGGTGGTAACGGGCGTCACGCCCAAGGGCGTTTTCGTACGCATCTCAAATCCGCCTGCGGAAGGACTGCTTGCCCGTGGCCAGCAAGGCGTGGATGTGGGCGATCAGCTGAACGTGAAGCTGCTGAGCACCGACCCGCGGCGGGGGTATCTGGATTTTGGGAGGTAGGGAAGTATTGTGACACTGTCTCGTCGCTGCTCGTGGGCTCCGGCTATGCTCTAGTCCAATCAGCGATCTTCAAATTCTCGATCCGGCTGAACGCGCGGTCACTCGTCACCAGGATGGCGCCCAGCGCGAGGGCGTGGGCACCGATCATCAGGTCCAGGTTCGCCATTGGCAGCCCATCGCGTTCCAGATTGGCGCGGAGCCGCCCATAGCGCTTGGCAGCTTCTGAATCCCAAGGCAAGATGTTAACCATCAGCAGGAAGTCCTCCACCAAAGCTTCAAGCCGCGTGGCTCTTGGGAGGCGAGCCAAACCATACCGCAGCTCGGCTTCAGTAACCGTGGAGATAAAGACGTTCGCCGGCGGCATCTTCGCCAACCGCCGGTCAACTGACGGGGTAGTCCCCTTGATGATGTGGCTGGCGATGTTCGTATCGAGCAAGTGCGGAGCCATCAGAATGGCTCTCGTTCTTGCGGCGGCCCATCTCCGCGTTCTGACATGAATTCATCCGGAACATCCGCTTGATCTCTCAGCTTGAAGAAATCCTGCCAGGACGAATGCGGCCTGCGGGACAAGACGAGATTCCCGGTGTTCGGATCCTTACGAATAAAGACCTCGGTCCCCTCAAAGCGAAACTCCGAAGGCAGGCGGACGGCCTGGCTCCGGCCGTTGAGAAATAGTTTAGCGGTGCGCTTCATCCTTACGTCCGGGCAATGGTATATACCACAGTATATTACAAAAGGGTCAAGGAAAAGGCGTCGACTGCGGACCCACCTTGCAAAACTCGGCGTACGTACGGGCACAACCTCGTCGCCGTGGTGCTCTTACTGGACCGGCACCGTTACCGATCCGACGGCGTTTGTGCTTTGATCCAGGACGATGATGCGCACCTTTTGGGTTCCGTCTTTGAGCGGATGGTCCTGAGTGGTGACGATGCCGGACTTTATCACGGTGTCATGCTGCGCCGGCGTCAGGTCGATCATGGAGCCCGACACGGTGGGTTCGCCAATGGGGCCGCTGGGGCCGATGTCGGAGAAGAGAAACGTTAAGCCATCGACGAAATGGCCACCCTGCTCGCGCAGCAACAAGTCGGCGGCATTAATGGCGAGCGCGAGGCGCACGGTTTTCGGAGTTTGACCGACGGGCAAGACGCCCGCGCGAAGACCGATCTCCGCAAGGTCATTTGGATTCTGGTAGGCAGCCACCAAGGCGGCCTGCTGCCTCGTCGCCGCCGGGCGCTGGTCCGGGATCGCGTAATAGCGCTGCCTGCCGATGAGCTTCAGTCCTTTGCGTTCAGTGGTGGCTTTGACTCGATGAAACTTCGAATCCCAGTTGTCCGCCGCGGGCTCATAGGCAATCGAATAGCTACTGGCTGCGTCTTTCGAGACCTGCTTAACGACGGCGCCGATGTCGGCTTCAAAGTACGAGCGCCCCCCAGTCAGGCCGGAGATCATATCCATATCCTGCGTGAGGTTCGGACTGGGATTGTAAGAAAGCGGATTGACTGCGACGTTGTCCCGGTCGAGCGTGACGCTCAAGTGAGGAACGTACAAGGCACACTCGACCCAATCGCCATTACATGTGGTTTTGGTATTCCAGACGTTAGGCACGACATTGGTGAGCCAGATAATGTCCCGGAGGCCAGGACGCGCCGCCAGTTGGTTTCCGAGCGTCTCCAGGGCGACGTAGGTTTTCTTAACATCATCCTCGTCGCCCATGCCGGCTGGCCTGGCATGGCTGGCGGCTTTCATCGCTTTGTCGAACGCGTCCCCAACTTCTTGCGGCCAGGTCTTGTCGGCGGCGGACTTCGGGCCGATCGCGTGAAGTGGTACCAACGTCCCCTCCAGCGTCAGCAGATAGAAATACACACCTTCACCCGATTCGATTTTCGGAATGGCGGCGCGAAGGCGATGCCAATTGTTCAGGCGGTCGGAGGAATTCTCATGCAGGAGATCGAACAGGATCGCGGTGGAATGCGGCAGCAAGCCGCCGGGCCGATTCGAATAATCCCAGGAACCGTTGATGCCGTTGAAGGTCCACGCGCCGGGCGTGGGTTGGGGGATATTGTTGCGCCGGAAGAAGAGCATCGACTCCGGCTTCCCCTGGTCAGTTACCTTGAAGTCGTCGGCATTCAAATCGCCGACCGGTTCATTGCCCTCAAGTGCGGTGACGTTTAGATGCACCAGGGTCCCGGGCGGGTTGAATGCAGGAGCTTGCGCAAACAGCACCGAGGCGGCGAACACGAAGCAGCAGACCAGTTTCCTGGCTATGAACATTGATTTCCCCCACCCTCGAGCATGATTGCTCGAGGGAACCTTACAATCTATCGCACCGGTCGGAGTAATCGACTGCAGTCGACAGCCGGAACTTGAGAGCAAGTATTCCAAGTAGTAGCTTTCAGGGGTGATCTGACTGACCCCAAGGGTATACGATCATAGCGGGGCGATTCGGTGAATACCTGTGTTGCGCGGCCCGTGGCGCGTTCTGCAGCGTGTGCGGTCGTGATCCTCCTCAGCGCGTTCGCTGCTTCGCCGCAGTCCACCGCACCGTCTACCCAAAACGACACGCTTTTCAAAGCTGAAACGAATCTCGTGCTGGTGCCGGTGGTGGTGCGCGATGCCGCGGGCAGCGCTGTCGGAGACCTGCGCCAGGAAGACTTTCAGCTCTTCGACAAAGGGAAGCTGCAGGTAATAACGAAGTTCACCGTAGAGGAAACCTCCGGGCGGGTAGCTGGAGACAGGAGCCTACCCGCCAAGGGCGAACTGCGCGCAAACGACGCCTCGGCCGCAGCTGGGCAGGGGGAGAGCGCCCTTACCAATCCGGATCATTTCGTCGCTCTGCTGTTTGACGATTTGCACATGAAGATGGGGGGATGGATCCACCTCCCGGCTACATTGGCGACGCCGGCGATCTGATGTTCGTGCGCAAGGCTGCGATGACGTTTCTTGACACGCTGAAGCCTGGCGACCGCGTAGCTGTGTTTACCACATCGGGTCTGGTTGCGCTCGATTTCACGCTCGACCGCGTGAAGCTGAGGGAAGCGCTCTTAAGACTTCAATACCGGGAGCACCAGCACTTCCAACCGTTCCGGGCTCAAACCTGGCTGGGAGGGCGATCGAGAATGAATCCCAAGCTGTAGTGGTGCAGGCTGAAAATGTCGTCCGCCGCATGGCCCGGCTACCCGGCCAGCGGACGGTGGTCCTTATCTCCCCCGGTTTGAAGCTGCCGCTCGACCTCATGCCCGAGACCAGGCAGTTGATCGATCAGGCGATCCGGTCTCGAGTTGTCATCAATAGCCTGGATGCGCGCGGCCTGGGGGCGACCAGCGGGGCCGCTTTCGAGGCGTTTCAGGTTCAGATCACCGACGGCACCGGCGGGCGCTTCATCACCAACACCAACGACCTGGATGAAGCCATCCGCCAGTTGGCCGCCACGCCAAAATACATCTATGTTCTGGGCTTTTCGCCGCAGGCGTTGAAGCCGGACGGCAGCTTTCATTCGCTCACCGTGAAACTGCGCCCGCGGGGAGGGTTTGTTGTCCAGGCGCGCAAAGGCTACTGGGCTCCTGACGCGAACGAGTCGGCGCGAGGACGCAAGAAGGCGCTCGCTCCGGGGAAGGACGCGCCGCAGCTAGACGAGGCGCAAACGAAGGAAGTCATCGAGGCTTTGGGCATTGGGTCGTCGGCCGCGAAGCCTCAGCCGCTTCCGGCGGCCGAGCTCTCGACGGCGCCCTCAACAGCGGCGCCCAAGACTGTCGCCGCGCCCCCGCTACCTGCGCGCTCCAGCGACGAGGAGATGACCACGTCCGACG
>JBAUOG010001282.1:0-3804 GCA_049579625.1 Bryobacteraceae bacterium | reverse complement strand
GTCCTGATCCTCGACCGCGAGAATCCCACGGCCGTCCTGGTTGATCGCCTGAAACGACTCGGCGCGAGCAAGCACGACAGCAAGGATCTCGCTATCTGGGGTGGCTTTCAGGCGGAAGAATGCCCAGAGCCGGACAGCGCGGCTGTTCTCGACTGGGTAGCCAAGACGGAACCTAAGCCGTTAATCGTGGTCGATTCCCTTGTCGCATTTCACTCTGGCAGCGAGAATGACTCATCCGAGACGCGGAAGTTCATGAATCAGTTTCGGAGCTTGGCCGATAAGGGCGCGACGGTGATCCTGATTCACCACAGCGGGAAGGCCGAGACAGCGAAGGACTACCGTGGCTCCTCGGACATCAAGGCCGCTGTCGATGTGGCGCTCAAGGTTGAATCGGACGGCGCTACTGGGAACCTTACCCGCGTCACGCTGTCGCAGTTCAAGGCACGCGTTAAGGTGACCGATAAAGCCGATTTCGAGATCAACGGCGCGACGTTTCAGAAGCTCACCTCAATCGGCGCTGGCGCACGAGTCTACGACCAACTCACGAAGCTCCTGGAGTCGAACCCCCGAATCAAGACTAGTGAGTTTGAAGAGTTGGCGCACGCCCAGGGCCTCGGCAAGAGCCGTGCGCGTAAGTTCCTCGCTGACGGTATCGAGAGCGGGCGCATTCGCGTCGAGCTTGGCGACAAAAACGCTAAACACCTCTCCTTTAACACAGACAAGGACGGTGGCTTATGGGCAGCGTAATCCGGGTTTGTGTTCCCCAGTTCCCCACCCTTAGGGGTTGGGGATCTGGGGAACAGGCAAAAACTAACCTGTTCCCCAGTGTTCCCCAAATGCCATTGGGGAACGGCAAACTAAGCGGAATCAATAATTTAGCAGTTCCCCAGCGGCCTGTTCCCCAAAGTTTGTTTCTGCTCCCGGGGAACAGAATAGTTAAGACATTAACTATTGACCGAGTGGGGAACAGTCTGAAAGCTGCTAACGCGCGTTGTCACCTACCATTAGCGCTCTATACTACATCTACAAGGTGATATTGTAATGGCTAAATACAACAAAACAGGAATACAAGCTCGTTTCGAAGGAAAGTACCAGCAGTTCGTCTGTGCGTACCTCGTTGCGCCGTCCGTCTCCCAGGCGGCTAAACAGGTCGGCGTAGCGAGATCAACGGGTGAGCGCTGGGCTAGATCGGAAGATTTCAAGGCCACGGTTGACGAGGCGCGACGCAACGGGGTGAATGTCCTGATGGCGCGGCTCGTCGAGGCTGGCGGCAAGGCTATCGACGCGCTACTAAGCGCGATGAGCGACGAATCGACCCGCGTGGCGGCTGCCGGCAAGATCCTGGACACGTTCGCGCGACTCGCGGCAGCGAATCAGACCACCGTGAACGTATCCCAGACAAATCAGGTCGCTGTCGCGACGGGCAAGGACGATGCCGACAAGGCCAGGGAGTATATCCTGTCCGCGCTCGACAAACTGAACCACCAGCACGTGGCGGTGGAAGAACCGGTATTCCACGCGCCCGAGGTTAAGGCGCTCGCGCCCGTGATAGAGGCCGAGTTCGAGACGGTCGCCCAAGCTCAGCCAGTAGTTGAGGCTCAGCCGGTCGTCGCGCCTCAGCCAGTAGTCGCCCAACCGGGCCCGCAGCCCGAACCGGCACCGGCACCGCAGCCCGAGCCGATGACGATAACCCCTGGCCCCGCGATGGCCGCTGCAGGTCACGATGGCGTACCCGGCAAGATCGGCAGCTTCGACGAGTTCAGTTTTCGAGACGGAATGATCTTCAGGAATTAGGAAAAGGAAAACAACATGGATTATGGATCAGTTTTGAAAAGTCAGTTTGAGCGCTCGAAGTCCGTGGCGCTTGGCGCGGAGCTTGCGCGGCTTGCCGGCAGCTACGAAGACGCACGCAAGGCTATGCACATCGCGAACGCTCACCTGGAGCTGGCCAACCGAGCGGCAAGCGGCCTCAATGGAGGTCAGCCCACGTGCGCGATAGGAAACCTCGCGCGGTGCGAGTTCAAGTTTGTTAGCTGGGGTGAAGCCCATTTCACGGCATACGCGTCAGTCTTCAGAAAGTACCCTGACGACGCTGGCGACTGCGTGAACGACTACATACAGCCCGGCGCTTACGAGGACGACCTCAAGGAACGCGGCAACGAACGCCCGATGTACTTCCAACACGACCCCACAACGGTCATCGGCACCGCACGCAAGATCCGCGAGGACGCGAAGGGTCTGAAGTTCCACGGCTGGCTCGATTTGCGCTCCAGCCTAGGCCAGGAGATCCGCGATGCCTTGCAAAGCAAGGTTCTAAGCGAATTAAGCATTGGCTACAAGGCTCTGGACTTCGACCGTCCGACTAAAGATGCCCGAATCATCAAGCGAATCAGGCTCGATGAAATTTCCGTGGTGACCAGCGCATGTGACTGGCTTGCCACCGTGATTTCTAGCACCGATTAGAGCCGCGAGAGCGGCTTCAACCGTCAACCCCTAACCCAAACAACCTAGGAGAACCTAAAGTTCATGTCATTTACCACGAGTGAGAAAGCAGTACCCGCGAAGAATCAGAGCCTAGTCGGCACCCTCGGTGCGCACCGCGCGACACCCGATGATGAGTACGTCTACACCCGCGAGACAATCGTAGCAGTAGACGAGGCACGCGAGCGCCACATCGAGCGCGTAACGGCTGAGCTTCGCTCCGTCGCGGAGGCCCGCGCGGCGCTGCCAGCCACTGAGACGTACCTGCAGCCCCAGTTTGCAGCCGTGGTCCAACGCCTGGCAGGCCTGCGCAGCCAGGAACGCCTACTGGCGCATCGCCGTAACGAGCTGCAGGCCGAAGTAAGCGCGTTTCGCGTGGAATCGGAAAAGCTCGGCGACCTCGGCCCGTTCCTGGCCGCGAAGTTGAAGCCTGAAATGGATCAGCAGAAAGCCGCACTCGCGAAGCGCAGCGAGGAACTCATGAAGATGATCGAGAGCAACGCTAGCCAAGTCAAGGAAGGTGAAGCGGAGCTGAAGCGGATCGCTGATGAACAATTCAAGCGCAACCGCGAGGAACTCGCGAAGCTGCTCAGTAAGGTTCAGGCGCTCTGCGTTGCGATGGACGCGAACATGATCGCGGCTGCCGGTGTCGGCATCCAGGTACGCTCGCACGAGGCCCGAATGTTCCAGTTCGGCGCTAAGTACGTGACAGCGCCCAGCGGGTTCATTATGCAGCCGGGCGCTGGCGAGTGGTTCGACCGCTGGAAGCGTGGGGAGTTCATCAACGGAGTGTGGTAAATCGCACCTGGCCGGGACCGTCGAAAAGCGGTCCCCTCCTGTTTTCAGGGTGTTCCAAAAACGTCTCCGAATAACCGCCCGTAACTGATTGAAACGACGTGTGAGAATTTCGATTAAAAAGTGTTCCATAAACGGTCGTTTGTGGTACGCTTGGAGCATGAGAGTTGCACTGTACGCCCGCGTTTCAAAAGATGACGGCAAGCAGGACACCGAGAACCAACTGGCCGAGCTGCGCGGCTTCTGCCAGCGGTCGGACTGGGAGATTGTTCACGAGTACGTGGACAAAGCCAGCGGCAAGACCGGCGAGCGCCCGCAATTCCAGAAGATGTTCGCGGACGCCAGCCAGAAGCGATTCGACCTGGTTCTGTTCTGGGCGTTGGATCGGTTCAGCCGCGAAGGCACCCTCGCGACGATGAAGTATCTCGAACAACTCACCGACGCGGGCGTGAACTGGCGCAGCTTCCAAGAGCCGTACTTCGATAGCTGCGGCCCGTTTAAGGACGTGGTTGTGTCCCTAATGTCGAC
>JBAUOG010001281.1:0-9143 GCA_049579625.1 Bryobacteraceae bacterium | reverse complement strand
CACGACCGTGGAAACCACCCCGCCGAGCAAGCAGAATAGGGCAACGCGCTTGGCATGCGCGGCATCGGTAAGACGAAAAGCTCGCCAGGTGGCTACTATCATGCCAACCAATAGGATTGCTGTTAAGACGTATCCGACATCTCCACCGCCGGTCAGGTCCCGAAAAATCATGGGCCAGGTCGACGGAAGAAAGGAGTAGTTATCGGTAGGTAACAACCATGTCGGAAACTGGAAGGTTCGCACCCAGGCAAAATAAGGAGCGTATAGCAAGACCGGGAGCGCCGTTGCCGGCAGGATGTGCCACAAGGCCAGCCGCATTTCCTTTCGCGCGATGAAAGCCATGACAAACAGCATGTATCCGGCCGCGGGCAGGAAGGAGAGCGGCTCGGTATACAGGCAAAACGTCAGTGCCAATGCATAGCGTCCGGCATTCGCGACGTTCGGCGTTTCGACGAGGTCTAGGAAACAAAGTGCAGCCAATATCGAGAAAAACAGGGCCTCTTCAAAAGCGGTGGCCTCCACGGCGAAGCGGTACTGAATAGGCAAAAGGAGGAAAAGCACCAGCGCGAGAATCGGCTGCTGGATTCTGATTCTCTTCGCCAAGCGCCAAAGGAAGTAGCAACTGCCTAGGGCGAAAGCGACCGAAGGCAGGCGAACAACCCAAGCCGAATGCCCCAAGATCGCCACCAGCGGATACTGCGTAAAGTAAGCCAGCGGGGCTGCGTGCGGAATCGATTTGATCCAATTCAGCATGATCGGGAACGATCGCGTGGTTGCCATAAGTTGAAGAATCTCCGGCAACCACAGAGGAAGCACAAACACGCCCGTCAAAAGCACGGCGCACGCAAAAACTAACCAGGCGCGAACGTCCGACAGCAGAGCTCTGTTCATAGAAACTACAGTGTAGAAGATTGGCGCACTTTTCGCCGTACTTGCCATCTCGCTGGCAGGCATCGGGCTGTATGGAGTGCTCACCTACTCGGTGGTACGCCGCACTCGTGAGATCGGGGTGCGGTTCGCGATCGGCGCTCAGAGACGTGAGGTCGTGGGCCTTTTTGCCCGGGAGAGCCTGGCCTTGGTGCTCGCGGGATTAGGATTAGGAGCGCCTATTGCCCTCCTCGCGGGCCACGCGCTCAAGAGGTTGCTCTTTGGTGTTGCTGAAACAGACCCACTGACGCTACTTTTCAGCCTCATGGTCCTCGCGGCTGCTGCGCTGCTGGCAATGGCAATTCCGTTGTGGCGGGCGGCAAGCGTGAATCCAACGGTTGCGCTGAGATACGAGTGAACGCGTCAACCATCCGCTTGCTGAGCAAGCGGATACACGCGATTTGCCTTCAATTGTCTCGATCAGTTCTTCGGATATTGACATAGCTCAGCCCAGGTGGCAGGCCCGTCCCGCGAGGGTTAACAACAAAGGACTTTCGCCCGGCTCCACGGTCATAGGGCGCAAAATATTGTTTCCTGAGTAGATTCAATCACTTCCGGCCACTCTCGCCATTCAGCTGTCACGGAGTCTTGGACAATGGGTCAGGAAACAGATCTCAGCATGAGCGCCGGAGTGCAGTGTTGCTCCAACTTTCCGGCCATATTCCCAAGGCCGCGTGGCGCGGGCTGTCAAGCCTGCCGAGCCGAGAGTCATCTCGGCTTTTGCCCCGGTAGTTTTCACAGGCTCTGACGGCGCGGTTGCAACTTTCTGGGCATTTTCAGAGTAACCTCGGGGCGAAGCGGCAGACTGGTTCATCGGTCGTCTCGTCTGCCGAAAACTCGACTCAGGGTGGGGCTATCTTCTTACGGCCGGGGTGGGCACACTCCGCCCATCCAAATTCGTTTCGTAAAAAACCAAACTCGGCTTGGAGTACCCCCGATCAGCATCCGGGTTAATGCGGGTAAAAGGTCGCAAGTCTCTATCAACTCTTTTGTATTCAGTGAGTTGAGTTCGTCCGAACGAGCGGGAACGCATGATCCAGTTCGTTTCGCAAAGCATTCGCGCCCTGGTCTGGCCGCTAGGTGGCTTCGTTCTTTCCTGGCTCGCGACCGGAGGCTAGGGATGCACCCGGCGCTGATATGCTCGCATCGAAGCGACATGTTACCGAAACGAAAACTGGGAAAACAAGGCCTGGAAGTATCGGCGCTGGGGCTGGGAGTTATGGGCATGAGCCAGTCCTACGGACCGGCGGACGAGGGCGAATCCATCGCCACCATCCACCGCGCGCTCGAGCTCGGGCTGGACTTCTTTGATACGGCCGAGGTCTACGGGCCCTTCATTAATGAAGAGCTGCTGGGACGGGCTCTCAAAGGACGCCGTGAGCGGGCCGTGATCGCGACCAAGTTTGGCTTCCGCATCGAGAACGGCAAGATCGGCGGCACCGATAGCCGGCCGGAACACATTCGCGAGGTCGCCGACGCTTCCCTGCGGCGTCTACAAACCGACCACATCGATCTCTTCTACCAGCACCGAGTCGATCCCAACGTACCGATGGAGGAGGTGGCGGGCGCAGTGGCGGACCTGGTGCGCGCCGGCAAGGTGCGCTATTTCGGCCTATCGGAAGCCGGCGAAAAGAACATCCGGCGTGCGCATGCGGTGCATCCCATATCGGCGCTGCAAAGCGAATACTCGCTCTGGGAACGCAACCTGGAGCCGCACATTATTCCCCTCTTGCGGGAGTTGGGGATTGGCTTGGTGCCGTTCAGTCCCTTGGGCCGCGGTTTCCTGACTGGGACAACCAAGCGCGCCGAAGAATATCCCGAGGGCGATTACCGCCGAGGTGATCCGCGCTTTCAGGGAGCAAACTACGACGCCAATGTCCGCGCTGCCGCGCTGGTCCAGAAGATCGCCGAAGGCAAGAATGCCAAGCCGGGGCAGGTGGCATTGGCGTGGCTGCTCGAGAAGGGCGGCGACATCGTCCCCATCCCCGGCACCAAGCGCCGCAGCTATCTGGAAGAGAACATCGCGGCCGCGTCGTTGAAGCTGACGCAGGAGGAGGTGGCGCAACTGGATCAGGCGTTGCCGCCGGAAGCGGTGGCTGGACCGCGCTACAACGAGCGCATGATGGCGTGGGTGGACCGGTGAGAGAGTGTTTCAGTGCGCGAAGGAGGCGGAAACCTGCTGCTTTAACTGCGCGGCCTTCGCGAATATGGCCGCTTCATCCAGTGTGAGGATCTTTCGATCTTCCATCACCAGCCGCCCATTGATGATGCTGGTGCGGACGTCCGTATCTTTGAGCGAGTAGACGATCTGGGCATAGACGTTGTACATGGGCGTCGCGTGCGGCGCCGTGGTGTCCACCACTATGATGTCGGCCTTCTTGCCGATTTCGAGCGAGCCGGTCTGCTTGTCGATGTGCAGGGAGCGGGCGCCGATAATGGTCGCCATGGCGACGGTTTGCTCGGCGGGTAGCGCAGTTGGATCCATGCGCGAGAACTTCTGCAGTTTGGCGGCCAGGTCCATTTCGCGGAACATATCCTGGTCGTTGTTGCTGGCGGCGCCGTCTGAGCCAATGCCGACCGCAACGCCCGCGGCCAGCATTTCGGGCACGGGACTGAGCCCGGCGGCCGACTTCATATTGCTGGACGGATTGTTGGAACAGCCGACACTGTAGTGAGCCAGTGTCTGGATGTCGGCTTGATCGATCCAGACACAGTGGGCGCCGGTCAGATCAGGTCCGAGAACACCGATGCGCGCGAGGTACTGAACCGGAGACGAGCCGTGCTCGCGGCGGCTGACTTCCATTTCGTAGGGCGCCTCGGCCAGGTGAATGAGGATGGGCGCGTGATTGGCGCGAGCCAGCGATGCCGCGTCCTTCAATAGCTTTTCGGAGCAAGTGTAGATGGAGTGCGGCGCAACAGCTGCCGTGATCAGCGAATCATTCTTCCAATGCGTGAGAAACTTTTCGGTGTAGGCGAATGCGGCGTCAGCGGTCTTGTTGTCGGGAGCGGGAAAACCAATAATCGTTTCCCCCAGCACACCACGCATCCCCGCTTCCTTCAAGGCCTTCGCAATCTCGTCCTCGAAGTAATACATGTCCGCGGCCGTGGTCGTGCCGCCGCGGATCATCTCGAGCAGACTGAGTTTGGTGGCCCAGGTCACGAAGTCCGGCGTCACGTTGCGGGCCTCCGCTGGAAAGATGAACTTCTGCAGCCAATCCTGCAGAGAACGGTCTTCGGCCAAGCCTCGAAACAGGCTCATCGGCAGATGGGTGTGGGCATTGATGAGGCCCGGCATAAGGAGCGCGCCGCGGGCATCAATTACTTTCGTGGCCTCATAGGCCGCGGCGATGGGACCGCTCTGCCCGATGGCCACGATGACTTCGCCGGTTATGGCGATGGCGCCATCTTCGAGAATGCGCCGCTGCGGATCCATGGTCACCACAGTGCCGTGCGTCAGCAGCAAGTCAACGTGTTGCCTGGGTTGTGCGTTGCTAGACGCCGGCAAAAGCGTCAGCGACCAAATGATCCATAAGAGTGTTTTCAATGGTGAATCGAGGTGGTAGAAGGGCATGAAGAGATTGTCATAGTATAGCCGCAGAAGACAACCGTCCGCCAACGCCATAGCAGCGCTAGAACTGCAAGTGCAGCGACAGCTGCAAGAAACGCGAGCTTCCAATCGTGTGCTGGATGACCCCGAGGCTGCCGGCCGGCGGTATGGACGGCGGCGGCGAGTAACTCGGAAAGAACTGGACGTTGTTGTTCGGCGTATCGAAATCGGCCTGATTGAAGAGGTTGTAGGCGTCGAAGTTGAAGCGCAGGTGGAAGCGCTCAGTGATGGCGAAGTCCTTGCCCAGAGTCATATCCCATCTAATTTGGAAGGGCCCGCGGAACAAATTGCGCCCGGCATTTCCGTAGACCGATTCATAGTTGTCGCATCCGGATGCGTCGCAGGGTGGTACACCGGATTGTCCGGGCGCCAGAAACTGCGGCAAGAAGGCAGCGGAGTTGAGAACGGGCTTACCGGCATTGACGCCGGTGGTGCCCTGCAACTGAGCCGTCTTGGAGGTATAGCCGTTCGCGAAGGGAACGATCGGGTTGGTGATGTAATCCGAGGTGCCGTAATACAGGCTGGCGACGGAACCCGAGAAGTCGTACACGCTGTAGGGCTGGCCGCTTTGAAAGACGGTCTGGCCGCCCAGCGTCCAGCCATTCACGATAGCCCCCAACACCTTGTTGGAGGTCACTTTCGGAATCGAGTAGCTGTAGTTGATCAGGAAAACGTGGGTTTGATCGAAATCGGCGGGGGCGTAATTTGACTTCGGAACAGTTGGGTCGTTGCCGGTGAAAAACAGCCCGAGACCGCTCTGTTCGTCCAGCGCCTTGGAGAATGTGTAGGACGCTGTGAACTGGAAGCCGTTTGAGAGGCGCTTGCGCACTTGCGCTTGCAACGCGTTGTAATTGGAAATTCCTTCGGCCTTATAGAGCACGGCATTCATGTCGTAGCCGACATACGGCACGCGGACCGGCGCATTGCCGGCATACTCATTCGTGTAGATCGGTTCGAGGTCGGTGAGGTTAAAACCGTAGGAATAGATCTGCCCGTTGACGGGATGCTGCGGAGTGGCAATAAGGGGTTGGTTAAACGGAACCGGCAGCACCTGATGCACGCCGTGGTTCCCGACATACCCGACGCTGATGAGCCAGCTATTGGCGGGCGCATACTGAACGTCGAAGGTCCAGTTCTCCGAGTACGGCAGCTTGTTGTTGATGTCGTAGCCGCCGAAGAGGAAGGGCCCAAAGAGGTTCCCGCCGGGGTAGTTGCCTGAAATCGTCTGGCTGATATTGGGCAGCGTGGCGAGGAAGGCGGCCGGGCTGGCAGGTGGGATCGGTGGCGGCGTGGTGCCGAAGGGTGCGGAAATGTTGGCGCCATATGCGGCGGAGATCGGCGTCACGAAGGGCGGCGCGAGGGTAACACCGAAAGGTCCGTTGAAGCCGCTGCCGGCGCTGGGCGAGAGCTCGGAGAAGAACTCGCCTCGATCGTAGTACATGCCAAATCCGGCGCGGACAGTGACCTTCTGCTGCGGCGACCATGCAAGGCCAACGCGCGGAGCGAAGCCCCACTGGTTATTATTCATGAGCGATTTGCTCGCGCCGGGCGTGCCGAACTGGGAGTTGTTGCCCGCGAACTCCAGACCAGAGCCTGTGATGGTGTCCGTAGCGGCATCATAGCCATAGAGCTTGGAGTCGAAACTGGTGAGCCGGCCGTATTTCTCCCAGAGCGGACCATCGTAGTCGTAACGGAGCCCCAAGGTGAGAGTGAGATTGCTGAGGATCTTGTAGTTGTCGTTGATGTACGTCCCCACTGTGTTCGACCGGTAGTAGCGATTGGCCGAACCCGCAAAGGCGGTGGTCCCGCTGTAGGTGGTGCCCTCGACAAAGGTAGTAAATGTCTTGAAGTTAACAACGTCGGAGTTGACGTTGTTATTGATGATGTTGAGCTGGGTGTAATCCCATGTTACACCGGCCGAAATAGTGTGCTTGCCCTTTACCCAGTTCAGCGACGTTCCATATTCCCATTGATTTTGATACATGCCGGCGTTGCCAAAGCTGGGACTGGCACCAAACTGAAAGCCCTGATAAATGGTCGGATCCGCAGTGCTGATCTGGATCTGGGGAAAGGCCGTCGAGCCAAGCAGATTCATGCCGAAATCCTGCGGCGTGAATGCCTGTCCAGTTTGAGCATAGGCCCGAAGGCGGGTGAATCCAACGCGCTGCTGCCAAGTCAGAGCAGGGGTGAGGATCAGGGTGTTGTCGATGGAAGCAACTTGGCTGCCGGCCGCAAGCTGTTGCGGAAACCCGAGAGCCGAGCCCACTGAGCCAAAGGGATTGGTGGTTGGATTGTCCTGAATATAGTACTTGACCGCCAGGCGGTCTTTGTCGTTAACCACGTAATCGACATTCGCTATGCCCTGGTCGACGCTTGATTGTGCGTTGGGACCTTGGGTGACGGCATCGTAGCCAAGCGCCGTCGCCACGTCCGGATTTGTAATCTGTGCGCTCGGAATCAGGTACTGCCCGTTCTTCAGCTTGGCCTGCAGCATTCCTAATGAGACGGGGCTGACCTGGCTGGAAGTGAGGGTGGTGCCAAAACTACTCTGGATGGCGTTGATGATGCCCTGCACGCTGCGATCGTTGGTGAGCCCAAGCGGCACGGTTACATCCTTGGTGGCGTCAGTGGCGTCGGCAATGCGCACGCCTTGATAGGAGACGAAATAGAAGATCTTGTTCTTCTTGATGGGACCGCCCAGCGTCGCACCGAACTGATTGCGGTTCAGGAATGGAACCTTCTGGGTGATGACGGGCGAAGCATTATAAAAGAACGGCGCGGCGTTCATGGCGCTGTTCTGGAATCTCCAATAAACCTGGCCGTGCATCTCATTAGTGCCGGATTTGGTGATGACCCCGATATGGGCGCCGCTGTTTGCGCCCTGGGTGGCGTCGTACATCGCAGCGTTCACGCTAATCTCCTGGATCGCCTCAACCGGGGGGGTGGGAAGAGCTTGACCGATGGCGCCGTAGACGGAGGTGCTGGTCTGAATCTGGCCGCCCGATCCAAAGTTTTCGCCAGTGTTCAGGACGAAGCGATTCTCGCCCACCTGGCTGGTGGAGTTGCCGTTGAAGAGATTGTTGGTGCTGACGCCATTGAGCGAGAAGCTGTTGCTGGTGTCGCGCTGGCCGTTGGCGAAGATGGCTTGGTTCCCGAGGCCGGAGTTGCTTCCGGCGCCGCCCAGGAAATCGGCATGAACACCCGGAGTCAGTATGGCAAGCTGCGTGAAACTGCCCGTACCGAGAGGCGTTTGCTGAATGGTAAGCTGATCGACGACATACCCGTTGGTGGTGTCGACCTGATTCATCAGCGGCGTCGCAGTGACTTCGACTGTGCTGCTTACCGCGCCCACCTGCAGGGTGCCATCGACGGTCGTGGTGCGATCGCTATTCACCAGAACCCGCGTGTGTGTTTCAGTCTTGAAACCGTCTTTCAAGATCGTCAATGCGTAAGTACCGATGGGCAGGTTTTGCACTGAGTACGAACCACTCGAATTGGTGCGCTCGGTAACTTCGAGGTTCGTATCGACATTGCGAGCCTTCACCGTGGCGTCAGGAATAACGGCGCCGGTCGCGTCCTTTACGGTTCCCGTAATTGCCCCCAGCGTTTGGCCGATGGCCGCCACCGGTTGGAATAAAAGTACAGAGAATAAACCGACGAAAAGCCATGTGAAATGGCGGATCACGGTGGTTCGCATAGTCTTCTCCCTTAGCAGAAAGTAGAAGCAAAAGGCGCCACGTGGTTCAGGGCGAGACGCGGTTGGACAACCTACCCTGAACTCACAAGCTTACCCCTGAAAACGGCCGGAATCAAACCGGACCCATTCGGCACGCAATGGAATAAGTATAAGTTCGAAAGATGACGCAGGGAAGACAGTAACCAAACATTCACGCACGACTTGAACATTACGCGTAACACGCGACAGACCCGTAGATTTCCCAGTATGTCGTCGGCGAAGGCGGGGCCCTTATTTTCGCTGCGCTTTCATATCTTGACCGCCCTGGTGCAGCATGAGGTAGCTCACAACTCCTTTGTCGTCACGGAAGAACTCGACCTGGGCGTCGACCACCTTCAAGAAGAATTTGGTGTCGGACTCCGCGAAAACCGGGAACTTCTCCTGGCCGGTCGCCTGGGTCATAAGCTGAGTGCCTTTCAGGGTCACCACCAGATCGAAGTTCGGCGCAAGTTCGTAAGTGCCGGCATACTCGGCCAACAGCTTTGGCGATACAGTGACCTCCTTGCGCTCAGGCTTTGGAACGACATCTCCGGTGCGGGGGGCCTTCATGTCGCGGCCTCCTTGATGCAGAACAAGATAGGAAACGGCTCCTTTGTCGTCTTGGAAGAATTCGATTTCGGCATCCACTACTTTCGGGAAGAACTTTGTATCGGACTCGGCGAAGATGGGGACCTTACCCTGGCGGGTCATCTGGCTCACGAGTTGGCTGCCCTCCAGCGTGATGTCCATACTGACACCGGGAGCAAGTTGGTACGCGCCGGCGTAATCGGCCAGCAGCTTGGGCGAGACGGTGACTTCCTTGCGCTCGGAGCTCAGCACCACCTTCTCACCATGAGCGATGGCGGCCAGCTTGCGGGCGATGTCGTCGGGCGC
>JBAUOG010001280.1:0-13228 GCA_049579625.1 Bryobacteraceae bacterium | reverse complement strand
CTTCAAGGTATACCAAAACGGCCCGGTATCTGCGAACCATGGCCAGTCGCACTTAAGGTCGTCTCCCCGCTTTCGACACGGGCGCTTTTCTATGATCGACACCGGTGCTTTGCCTACCCGGCACTGGTAATTCTTGTCATCGACAATTCGATTCTCCTGGTGTATGATCTTCCGATTGGCAGGTTTCCATGACTGCGGGCCACGTTAGCTACGGCAGCACGTTTCGGGGTTTCGACGCGACCGCTCCAGACGTAGACGCCATCCAGGTTGAGCCGAGACTCGTTTCGGCTTCGACAGCCCGGCCCCTTACCTCCAGCACTGAACCGCGCCCGTCAGCAAGCGGACCGAAACAGAGCCGCGACCATAGCTCTCCGCCGCGGAGCGAGGGAGTGGGCGCAAAGCTTCGGAAACCAGATAACGACGGAGCGAAAACTTTCCGGGTTTCACAGCAACCGCGTGCGTCACTCTCCGCCGCGGAGCAAGCAAGCGGAGCCACGCCAGAACAGAACAGACTCATTCGCGTACCCCTCTTCCAGCGCATTCCAATCAAGGGAGGACGATAGATGTACCCATCTTCGTTCGAATACGTCCGGCCGGGCAGCATTTCGGAAGCTGTCGCGCTCCTCGGCCAATACGGCGACGACGCCAAGATCCTGAGCGGCGGCCAAAGCCTCATACCAATGATGAAGTTCCGCATCGCCAGGCCGTCGTGGCTCATCGACATCAGCCGCGTGCCGGGCCTCTCCTACATCAAGGAGGAAGGCGGCTTCCTGAAGATCGGCGGCCTCACTCGCGAATCCGATCTCGAAGCATCGGACTTAATCCGCACCCGGTACCCAATCATCCATGACACATCCGTGGTCATCGCCGATCCTCTGGTGCGCAATCTCGCCACCGTCGGAGGCAACCTCGCGCACGGCGATCCCGCCAACGATCATCCAGCGACGATGCTGGCCGTGGGCGCCGAAGTAATCGCTACCGGGCCCCAGGGCGAACGGACCATACCAATCACCGGCTTCTTCGTCTCCATCTTCACCACGGCGTTGGAACACAATGAAGTTCTCACCGAAATACGCATCCCGATTCCACCGGCGCGGAGCGGCGGCGCTTACTTCAAGCTGGAGCGGAAGGTCGGCGACTTCGCAACCGCTGCAGTCGCTGCACAGGTCACGCTCGACCCTGACGGAGCTTGCGAGCGGGCGGGCATCGGCCTCACCAACGTCGGGCCCGTTCCTCTGAAAGCGACCCAGGCTGAGGAATTCCTGCGCGGAAAGAAGCTCGACGCCGCCAACCTGGCTGAGGCCGGACGTCTGGCCGCCGAAATCGCCGAACCCAGTTCCGATCTTCGCGGTCCCGCGGAATACAAAAAAGGTCTGGTTGCCGAGTTGACAAAACGAGCCCTCAGCCGCGCGGCGGAGCGGGCAAACGGAGGGAAATAAGCGATGGCAAAAAAGCAGCTCGTCACCATCACGTTGAACGGCCAGCAGCAAGCAGCGGAGGCCGAACCCCGGCTGCTCTTGGTTCATTTCATTCGCGACGTCCTGGGCATGACCGGGACGCACATTGGCTGCGACACCACCAGCTGTGGCGCGTGCGCCGTGCTGCTGGACGGCCGTCCCGTGAAGTCCTGCACCATGTTTGCCGTACAGGCCGACGGCTGCGAGGTCCGTACCATCGAAGGTCTGGCAGCAAACGGGAAGCTTCATCCCTTGCAGCAGGCGTTCCACGAAGAGCATGGCTTGCAATGCGGGTTCTGCACGCCCGGGATGATTCTCACCACCGCCGCTCTGCTCGAGCACAATCCGAATCCCACGGAGCACGAGATCCGGCACGGCATCTCCGGCAATATGTGCCGTTGCACCGGGTATCAAAACATCGTGAAAGCTGTCCAACTCGCTGCCGAGCGTATGCAGAAAGAGGTTGAGGTGCCCGCATGATCCAGCAGACATCGCCGCAGATCGGTGGCATGGGCCACTCTGTCAAACGCAAGGAAGACGCCCGCCTCATCCAAGGGCACGGCAACTTCGTGGACGATGTCAGGCTGCCCCGCATGGTCTACGGGCAAATCGTCCGGAGCCCCTTCGCCCACGCGCGCCTCAAAAGCATCAACATTGAGAACGCCATGAAAGTGCCCGGCGTGCTGGCCGTCATCACCGGCCAGGACCTGGAGAAGGCCGGCCTCTCCTGGATGCCGACCCTCTTCCACGACAAGCAAATGGTGCTGGCCACGGGGAAAGTTCTGTTTCAGGCACAGGAAGTGGCATTCGTCGTTGCCGAGGACCGCTACAGCGCCATGGACGGCGCCGAGGCCGTGGAAGTGGATTACGAGGAGTTACCCGCGCTCGTCGATCCGCACAAGTCGTGCGACCCCGACGCCCCCATCCTGCGCGAGGACCGCGAAGAAAAATCCAACCACATCTTCCATTGGGAAGTCGGCGACAAGGACGCCACAGCCAAGACCCTCGCGGAGGCTCCCGTCACGGCGAGGGTCGATGCCGTCTTCCAGCGCTGCCATCCCGCTCCCCTGGAGACCTGTGGCTGCGTTGCCGATTTCGACAAGATCACCGGAAAGCTGACCGTCTGGCTCACGTCGCAGGCGCCCCATGCTCACCGCACCGTCTTTGCCCTCGTCGGCGGAATACCGGAACAGAATATCCGCATCATTTCTCCTGACATCGGCGGAGGTTTTGGAAACAAAGTCCCCGTCTATCCCGGTTACGTGTGCGCCGTCGTGGCGTCATTAACGCTGGGCCGGCCCGTCAAATGGATCGAGAGCCGCTCGGAGAATCTGCAATCCACGGGCTTCGCCCGCGATTACCATATGACCGCCGAAATCGCGGCGGATCGTGATGGAACCGTCAAGGCTTTGCGCGTGAAGACCCTGGCCGATCATGGCGCCTTTAACGCCGCTGCGCAGCCGACCAAATACCCCGCTGGGCTTTTTAGCATCTGCACCGGTTCCTACGATTTCCCGAACGCGTTCTGCGAAGTCGACGGCGTTTACACCAACAAGGCGCCGGGCGGTATCGCCTATCGCTGTTCGTTCCGCGTCACAGAAGCGGCTTATCTGATCGAGCGCGCGATGGATGTCCTCGCGTTGGAGTTGAAAGCCGATCCCGCCGAGTTGCGCTTGAAGAACTTCGTCCCAAATGAGAAGTTCCCGTACCAATCCCCCCTCGGCTGGAGCTACGACAGCGGCAACTATCCCGCCGCCATGAACCTGGCTCTCGAAATGGTGGGATACCAGGAGCTCCGCCAAGAGCAGGCGGAGAAACGTGCCAAGGGCGAGCTGATGGGCATCGGCATCTCCAGCTTTACCGAGATCGTCGGCGCGGGCCCCTCGCACTCGTTCGACATTCTCGGCATTAAGATGTTCGATAGTTGCGAGATCCGCGTTCATCCTACTGGCAAGGCAATCGTGCGCCTGGGCACGAAGTCGCAAGGCCAGGGTCACGAAACCACCTTTGGGCAGATCGTCGCCCAGGAATTGGGAATCCCGGTGGCGGATATCACCGTCGAAGAAGGCGACACTGACACGGCTCCTTATGGGCTCGGGACATACGCCAGCCGCAGCACGCCCGTAGCCGGCGCCGCCACCGCCATTGCAGCCAGAAAGATTCGGGAAAAGGCCAAGAAGCTCGCCGCTCATTTGCTGGAAGCATCGGAAGAGGACCTCGAGTGGGAGCCCGGCAAGTTCTACGTGAAGGGCGCACCATCCAAATCCAAAACCATCCAGGACATCGCCTTCGCCGCTTACACAAACATGCCCCAAGGCATGGAGCCGGGCCTCGAAGCCGTGAACTATTACGATCCGCCCAACCTGACCTTCCCCTTCGGAACTTACATCTGCGTCGTCGACATCGACAAAGGCACCGGCGAAGTCAAGGTCCGCCGCTTCGTGGCCGTCGATGATTGCGGCAACATCATCAACCCCATGGTGGTCGAAGGCCAGATTCACGGCGGCCTCACCGAAGGCCTCGGCATCGCCTTCATGCAACTGATTAGTTACGACGAGAACGGCAACGTCCAGGGCGGCAATTTCATGGACTACCTGGTTCCCACCGCCATGGAAACACCGCACTGGGAGACCGGCAAGACCTGTACGCCTTCGCCCCACCACCCCATCGGTGCAAAGGGCGTCGGCGAGTCACCCAACGTCGGCTCGCCGGCCGCGTTCGTTAACGCCGTGGTGGACGCTCTCTCGCACCTCGGAGTCCGCCACATCGACATGCCGGTAACGCCCTGGAAGGTTTGGCAAATACTCCAGGAGAAAGGCGTCGCGTAGCCGTGGCCGTCAAGGTTGAGAACAACTTTCAGGTCCCGGAACCGATCGGCCGCGTCTGGGAGTTACTCAGCGATCCGGCCAAGGTAGCTGTGTGTGTTCCGGGTGCTCGCCTGACCGGTAAGATCGACGACGAGACCTTCACCGGAACCATCAGCGTGAAAGTCGGGCCGAGCGTTTCTGAGTACAAAGGCCAGCTTCATATCGACAAGCTTGATCCCGAAGCGCACGAGATCGAGCTCTCCGGCAAAGGGCAGGACGTCCGGGGCAAAGGGAGTGCATCAATGAAAATGACCGGCCGTCTGGCGGCGCTTCCGGATGGCGGCACCGGAGTTTTCACCGTCTCGGAAGTGACAGTGATCGGCATTCTCGCTCAACTCGGTGGGCGCATGATCCAAGACGTCTCCAGCGTCATGTTCAAAGAGTTCGTCAAGCGTTTCCAGCAACAGTTGAAGCAGGGCCCCGGAGTCGAGGCGCCGGATCCATCCGCTACAGTCGAGCCTGTGCAAGCGGTCCGCGTCGTCGGACAGGCCATCGGCGAAGTCCTCGGTCGCCCGTTCCGGCGAAAACCCGAAGGGCCGGACGAGTCGAGCAGTGACGCCAAAAGCTGAAGGGATCTACGCCATCGAGGATGTCGTTCGCGGCTTCGCCCGCCTCGGCTATGTCCTCGACACCGCGCTCGCAACGGCTGTTTATCTGGTCATTCGCCTTGGTAAGCCGCTTCTCATCGAAGGGCACGCCGGGGTCGGCAAGACGGAGGTCGCCAAAGTCTTCGCATCGCTGCTCGAAACCGAACTCATTCGCCTCCAGTGCCACGAAGGCCTCGACGTCAGCTCCGCCGTCTACGAATGGAACTATCAGAAGCAGTTGCTTGCCATCAAGCTCCAGGAGCGAAGCGAACAAACCGTGGAAGAGAAGGTGAAGCACATCTTCGGGCCGGACTATCTGCTGGAGCGCCCTCTCCTCCGATCGATCCGTGTGCCCCAATCGCCTGTTCTCCTGGTGGATGAAGTGGACCGTTCCGACGAAGCATTCGAGGCCTTCTTGTTGGAGCTCCTGTCCGACTTTCAAATCAGCGTGCCGGAGATGGGCACCATCCGTGCGACCCACCGGCCCTACGTCATCCTCACGTCAAACCGCACCCGCGAGCTGAGTGACGCCTTGAAGCGCCGCTGCCTCTATCACTGGATCGACTACCCGTCGCTCGACAAGGAACTGGAGATAGTTCGCCTCAAGCTGCCGCGCCTTGATCCCAGCCTGCCGGCACAAGTCGTGCGATGGGTGCAGACGCTGCGTCAGATGGATCTCTCAAAACCTCCCGGCGTTGCGGAGACCTTAGACTGCGTCGAGGCGCTGAATTCGCTGGGCGTGGAACATCTGGACCCCGCAGCCGCCGAGCGGAGTCTAGGTTGTGTCCTGAAAACGGTTGAAGACCTCAGCAAGGTCAGAACGATGGGTATCGAGAAACTGCTCTCGCAGTGAGTAACATGGTCGACGAGTCGGAAAAGATCGTCCAGTTCTCCCGGTTCGTGCGCGACCACGGATTCACTGCCGGGATCACCGAAACCGTGGGTTCCGTCGAAGCCGCCCGCATTGTTGGCGTCGGTGATCAGGCCATTCTGAAGATGGCCCTGCGCGCCGAATTGTGTTCCTCCAAAGACGAATGGGACCGCTTTGACGATCTGTTCGACGCATTTTGGAAGATCGGTCCGGTTCGCGTTCTCACCGATAACGTTCCCAAGCGTCCGCAGCAGCCGAAAAACAAAAACGCGTTCCTGGTCATGAGCAGCGCCGGCACCGGATCTTTCGAGCGCCTCGGCGATGATCGAAAAACGGCCTCGGGCGCCGCCCGCCAGGAGCGCCTCCGGCGCGTCGATTTCTCTCAGGTATCGCACGGCGACCAAGCCGAGCTGGAGCGAATGGCGGAGCGGTTCTTCAAACAGGCTAGTTTCCGGCTCTCACGTACGCTTAAAGTCGATCAGTCGGGCGATCGGGTCGACCTGCGCCGCAGTATCCGGCACTGCATCGCGACCGGCGGGGACCCTTTCAAGCTGCGCTTCAAGGCCAGGCAGCCGAAGCGCCCAACCCTGGTGATTCTCCTCGATGTCAGCGGCTCCATGAGCCTCTATAGCTTCTTCTTATTGCGCTTCGCCCACGCGCTGCAAAAGCACTTCCGCAAAGCCGCTACTCTCATCTTCAGCACAAGCCTGCTCGACATCACGGCCGCCCTTCGTTCGCAGCGTCTATCCGACGCCATGGTGGCGCTGTCCCGTAAGGACGCCGGCTGGAGCGGCGGAACCAGGATCGGCGAATCGTTGCGCGAGTTCAATCTGCATTACGGGAAAAGGCTCCTCTCGCGGGACACGCTCTTGATGATCTTGAGCGATGGCTGGGACACCGGCGAACCCGCGGCGCTAGCCTCGGAATTGCGCGCCATCCAACGCCGCGTGAACAAGATCATCTGGCTGAACCCGCTCCTCGGCCTTCCGGATTATCAACCCGTAACGCGCGGCATGGCCGCTGCCCTGCCCTATATCGATGTGTTCGCGCCGGCGCATTCACTGGAGAGCCTGCTGAGGCTCGAGAAAACTCTAACCCGATTGCGGAGGTGAATGGTTATGTTCGACGAGTTCCTGGCAAAAGTAGCTGAGGCGCGCTCCCGCGGTGAATCCTTTGCCACGGCGCTGGTGGTCCGCTATGAGGCGCCCGTCTCGGGGAAGCCCGGGGACAAAGCCATCATCTTTCGCGACGGCCGCATCTGGGGCTGGACCGGCGGAGGCTGCGTGCAATCGACCGTCGTGAAGGAGGCGCTCAACGCCTTGGAAAGCGGCATCCCCCGGCTAATCCGCATCCGTCCCTCGCCCCATTCGGAATCCGAAGCAGGCGTCATCGAGTACGCCATGGCTTGTCATAGCGGGGGCAGCCTCGATATCTTCATCGAACCCGTGTTGCCGAAGCCGCAGATCGTCATCTTCGGCCGCTCGGTTGTGGCGCAGGTGTTGGCAAGGCTCGGCAAGGCGGTCGGCTACAACGTGACGGCGATCGCGCCGGGCGTGAGCAGAGAAGACTTCCCCGACGCCGATCGCATCGAAGAAGAAATCGAGACCGCGCATCTTCCGTCATCACCGCACACCTTCGTCGTTGTCTCAACCCAAGGCCAGCAGGACGAAGAAGCACTCGAACAAGCCTTCGCAATGGACGTTCCATATGTCGCGTTCGTGGCCAGCAAGATGAAAACCGGCAAAGTCTTCGAGTCTCTTCGCGGAAAGGGCATCGGTTCCGAACGTTTGTCGAAGATCCACGCGCCGGCCGGTCTCGACATCGGTGCGGTTTCACCCGAGGGCATCGCCGTCAGCATCCTGGCTGAGATTGTGCAAGCAGGCGGAAAGAAAACCCCATCGACGTTGCCGGTGGTGACGTCGCAAGAGGCCAAGGATCCCATCTGCGGCATGACAGTCGACCCGCATCGCGCCAAGTACAAATCCGAATACGACGGCGCCACATTCTACTTCTGTTGTGCGCACTGCAAACAGGCGTTCGATAAACAGTGCGAAACGGCGTCAGACCTTCTTGGCACCGGCTTCGGCGTTTGAGTAATTGGAAACAGATCTCCGCATGAGCGCAGTGAGCACACAACGAGCAATGATGAAAGGGTATTGGCACAACTTAGAGCCACCGTCTATAGTCAGCGAGTCAAACAATCCGTGTTAATCGGCGTTCATCGGCGGCCAATATCAAGTTGCCGACAATCTAAATTCTTCTCAGCGCCCCGCTATAGTCAGCGAACTCACGCATCGCCCGAGACAATCCAATATTCTGGATTCCCGCCACGCGCTGCTCCTCAAGATGTGCGTGCTTCGCCACTGACATCGCCCCGAAGCGTCGCATAGATCTCATGCTTTTGACCCGATGACTCTGGACACCCACGTATTTTGAGTGAAAACACGCAATGAGAACGAGAATCACGAACCCGAATGTGAGGCAGTAGACGGCAGCGCGAACCCACGTTTTTTCATAGTCGTGTCGCTGCCTACAGAACGTTGAAAACAAAGAGAACATTGGCGCTCCTCGCTCGTTCTTCGGCTTTGGCGCTTCGCGTGCCGTTAGGCACACGTTCGGACCGAATCACCGCTGTGTGCTGGCTCCGGGCAGTCAGGTTGTCTAATCTGACCTTTCCAATTTTGCAAAGGTTATTTCAGCAGATGAAGAAACTACTGCTCAGTTTCGTAACTATAATTGCGGCCCTACATGGGCAGACCGTCCCGGCGCCAGTACTGACTAACGCAGTGCTTGCTTTGATGCCGTTCCCTTTTGCGGTCGGGTCAACCACGCATAGCCTTTCGGCAGCTTCACCTAACCCGTGGGCTGCCACGGCGCAGGTTGCTTCCGGCTCCAATGGATCTGCTGCCATCTACTTGTCTCCCACTTTGGGTTATGAAGTATTGCCGGGGCCGGGGTCCGGGTCTGTTCTTTCTTTTGCCGGTTACGCTACGGCCCTGACCGCGCCCGACCCATTAGCTCTCCCACTTTATACCTGTCACTTCGCTAATGGTAGGTGGACAGACTGCACTCCGATAGCCTTGGTCTGGTTCCCGGCGCCGTTCCCCGACATTGGATCGGGCCTCCTGATGACGACCGACTCGAATGGCAACCCTGCTTTAGAAGCCACGGGGGGCACAGGCAGCGGCGGCACCGGGCCACAAGGCCCAGCAGGACCCACCGGACCCCAAGGCCCTGCGGGTACCGCTGGAGCAACTGGTCTCACCGGCCCGCGCGGTGCTACTGGCCTGACCGGCCCCATGGGTTCGCAAGGACCCTCCGGAGTAAATGGTCTGACCGGCGCTACCGGCGCGGTCGGCCCAGCTGGCGCTACCGGTGCTACCGGCGCGGTTGGCCCAACGGGACCTAAAGGCGCTACCGGTGCGACGGGTGCTACCGGTGCTACGGGAGCGAAGGGCGCCACAGGCCCACAAGGATTGACCGGACCCCAAGGCCCGCAAGGCCTCCCCTTCAAACCTGCGCCACTGGCCGGTCGATATGTAAGGATTCAGCAGAGCGGTCCCGTAGATCCGGATGGAACCATGATGTTTGCGCTTGCTGAGGTGGAGATCTACGCTCCGAATTCGCTCGTGGATATCGCAGTCGACAAACCAGCCGCATTGTCCAGCACTTATGCCTCCGTGCCTCCAGCTAATGCAGCAGCTTCGAGTGCAAATGACGGAATCACCGATGGAAACTACGGTGACGGCAGTGTTGCAGATACGGCCGGCACTGAAGTTGGCTGGTGGCAAGTCGACTTGGCGGTGTCCGGGCAACAGATTAATTCAATCAGCATTTGGAATAGAACCGATTGCTGCCAGAATCGCTTATCTGATTTCTGGATCTTTGTTTCCGACACGCCATTCCTCGCTACAGACACGGCCGCAACCCTGGCCGTGCGGTGGGGCACTTGGTCGAATCACCAGTCGAGTATGCCGAATCCAAGCGTGACGATTCCGGCGTCGGCGTTTACGCAGCACTGATATGAGACGAATGCAAATCGGCAAGCTGCTGTTGCTCTTACTCGGGGCCATGCTCCAAGCACAGGCCCCGGTAGCGAAGTTCAGCTCCGTCATCCAGCAGGATAAGCAAGTGAGGATCATGTGGGACGCCACGGGGCTGGACCCCTCGGTGACTCGAGTAGCCGTGCGAATACGCGTGATGACGAAAGCGAGCGCCGCGGAAATGCTGGCGGGGCATGATGTTTTGGATATTGATGCAGCACCCAAGGGATCCATAACGGTCCCTCCAATCCCAGAGGGTCGCGCTGTCTACCTAATCGACCTGACGCCCGACCGGCCCACTTATCGGCATTTCCTCAACATGTTTTGAAATGCCTGTGGGGCCGATTGGCAATCGGCCCTAGCCCGCTCCATCCATCGGCACAGCGGTGTGCCCAAACGTCCGTCCACTTGCTCTCGGTCGCGGCACCGAAGCCTCGTCAACGCGTTGCAGTAACGGATTTATCAGGGTAGGCCGGAGGCGGTATGTCCTTCACAGGTTGCTCCTTGATGAGACGCTGCAGGTGAGCGATGGCGGCTTCCAGCTGCGCATCTTTTCCTTCGAACGTCGCATGCGGCAAATTGTCCACAGTGATGTCCGGATCGACGCCGTGCCCTTCGATCAGCCATTGGCGTTCCGGGCCGTAAACTCCCAATTCCGCGGCCGACGCTATGCCGTGGTCTGCCAGATCATTGCTGAAGCTGAGCCAGACTTCCCCACCCCAGGTGCGCGTGCCGATGATTTTGCCTAGGCCCAGGCGGCGGAAGCCTTCCGAGAATGCCTCACCATCCGAGGCGGTCCATTCGTCACAGATCACCACGACATGGCCGCGAAACGCCTCCTGCATGTTCCAACTGGGGCGGCCCACGCGAGGTTGCCAATACATCCAGGCCTTGCGGAGAAGCTTGCCGAGAATCCAGCTATCGATGTTGCCACCGCCGTTGTGGCGGACGTCGATGATTAAGCCCTGGCGATTGAAGACGGGGCCGAAATCCTCCATCCATTGGTTGATGTCATTCGACCCCATCGCCTGCAAGTGAACGTAACCAATGCTACTGGCCGACACGCGCTCCACCTCGAGACGCCGCGTATACTCCCACTCCCGATAGCGCAGTTCCAGTTCCTCACGCACCGTGACCGGTTTAACCACCACGTCCCGCGTCTCACTCTTGTCTTTTGGACGGAGCCGTAACAGAACTTGCTTGCCGGCCTGATTGCGGAGAAGCTCGCCAGGGTCGACAACCGAAAGCAGATCGTTACCATTAATGGCGATCAAGAGATCACCGTCTCCCACGTCGACACCCGGCTTGGCTAAGGGACTTTGCCGGTCGGGGCGATCCGGGTCCGAACGGTAGACGTGCTTCACCAGGTAACCACCGGCCGTATCATCCCGCACCAGAAAAGCGCCGAGGGCCGCCAGTTGAATCTGGTCAGGTCCCTTGCGAACGTCACCGCCAACGACAAACGTGTGCAACACCGAAAGCTCGCTCACCAGGCTGGCGATGAGGTCGCTGAGTTCTTCGCGGTCGCGGACACGGCTAAGGAGTTCGCCATATTTGTCGCGCATTAAGTTCCAATTCACACCGTGCATGTTCGGGGCGTAGAAATAATCGCGATGTAGGCGCCAGGCGTCGTAGAAAGCCTCGCGGAATTCCTCGCTGGGAATGACGGAGAAAGTCCAACTCTTCAAATCCACCTGGCTATCGGTCAGCGTCTTGGGGGTCTTCAACGCATCGGCCTTTGTGGATGAATCCACCACGAAGACGTCGTCCTTTTTGCGAAGCATCAACTTCTTGCGATCGGCCGACAGCTCGATGTCGCGAACACCTTCCATCAGAACTTCCGGCTTATCTCCCTTATTGGCAATGTCCATGCACTCGGCATTCGCGCCGTCGGGTTTTTCGGGATCGAAGTTTATCCAGCACAATCGCTTGTCGGTAGCCAGCAAGCGGCTGTAGTTGCCCGGAGGAGCGGGAACCTCTTGAATGCGTGCGGCGATACCATCGAGATCGATTTCCACCTTTGGCGCCGGAGCCTTAACAGCCGCCTTCGCGGGGTCGTCTTTCTCCGTTGCGGCGCCCGGTTTCGTATCGGCAGGTTTGCTTTCGCCAGCTTTCCCGTCCGCCGGCTTCGCCGATTCCTCCGGTTTATCGGGATGCAGCTCATCCGGCGGCTCGAACGGCGAGCGCTGCCCCTTCTTTAATGCCAGCTCGTAGATCTTGAACGTCTTGTCGAAGTAAGGATCCGGCTGGCGCGATCCCCAAGGACTGCGCACCACCGAATTCAGCGACCGGTCGGATAAGAAATATAGCCATTTTCCATCGGCGCTCCAAACTGTTGAACCACTGTTGTACCGGTCGGTCGTGATGGGTGTCGTAGCGCCGCTGTCGAGGCTGTAAAGCAGAATCCGGGTGAAATCGTTGTCGGCGTCGGAGCAGAAGGCGATCCAGCGGCTATCGGGCGACCAGGCAATATCGCTAAACTGCGGATTCGAATTGCCGCTGGTGACTGCGAGAGCGATGCGCTTATCGGTTTTCGCGGCCGTATCGAGCAGCCACAGTTGATTGTTCTTGTCCTGATGAGCGATCCATTTGCCATCGGGGGACGGGATGCCTTCCCACCGCAGCACTTTGGCGCCGGTGGTGAGCTGTTCCTCCTTGCCTATGCCATTGGCTGGAACCTTCCACAACTCCACTTCGCCGCTTTCGCTCGAGAGAATCAGGAGCGATTTCCCATCGGGCAGGTAGCGGGCCTCCCGATAGCGCCCCGGCTTGTGCTCCGAAACGTCTACTAAACGGCCCTGCTTGACGGGAGCCACAAAGACGCGTCCACGCGAGGTTAGCGCGACGCTGCTCCCATCCGGCGCTATGTGCGCCGCGGAGGTAAACTCCATTGGGTTCTTGATCCAATGCTCGCGGAGATGATCGAAATCGGAGGGCAGTTCGATGGGAATCTCCTTGTCCGCGCCCGACGCGATGTCGTACAGGCGGACATTCGCGCCCAACTGATACACAATGCGGCCTCCGCCCAGCGACGGATCGTGAACATCCCAGCCTTGATGACGGGTCAGCTGCTTGAGATCCTTCCCACTTTCGTTCATCGACCAAAGGTTCATCGTTCCGTCGCGATCACTGGCGAAATAGATGCGGCCTCTCCAATACATGGCGTTCTTGCTGATCCCGGCATAGTCCGCCGTGAGAGGCGTGGCTTCCTGCCCGGGCACATACTTCCAGAGGTTCTGGGCCGTGCCGCCTTTGTAACGTTTGGCTTCGCTCCCCTGGAACGGCAAGCGGGTGAAGTAGAGCGCCTCACCTTTGTCGTCGAAGACGCCTTGCGAGGCTTGGCTCAGGGGAATCAGTTCGAACCTGTTCTTGGCGTCAATCGTGACCAACTGGGCGTTGGGGA
>JBAUOG010001279.1:0-2321 GCA_049579625.1 Bryobacteraceae bacterium | reverse complement strand
ATTGCGACTAGATATCACAAGCCCCAGGACGACATGGACCAGCCATTGGACTTCGATTCCGGGGCGAAATACGCGCGCTACAGCTTTTTGGTGGGATATGTCCTCGCACAACAGGACGGAAAACCGGCATGGAACCCGGGTGATTTTTTTGATGTCCATTACGGCAAAAAAGCCAGAAATGTTCGGCGAACCGAACGCTTGCTTTCGGTGTCAGCGTATCGAGACCGCTTACGCAATTAAACTGGGTCCATCGGTGATTTGAGGTTGCCGTTTGCGGGATTAGGACCGGGCAACGCTCACATCATCGGTAATCGTCGGTGCACAACGATCCGGACTATAGTGGCATGTCCATTCGAGCCAGCATTGGGCGTTAAGAGGTAATATCGCTAGCTATCTGTAACTCTGACTGGCGACAGACATGTTGGTTGGTGCGGGTTTCAATTCGATCCATACAAATCTGCGTTCCCATGGTGCGCCAGATCAAAGACGAGAACTTGGCCGAAACCCGCTCTGTCTCTAGCTAGCTGGACCTGTCATCGCGGTAAGTACGAAACCTGAGTCGCAGCCTAAAAAGGCGTCTCCGGGAGCCTTGCATCTAATTTGCCGACACCATGATGCTGGTGATGCGAACTAACCGCGCGCGACGGGCCGCGACGTAGGATGCTCTGGCGTCTTCCTGAAAGGCGGGAAGGAAAGAGTGCGATTCCGTCAGCGGCGCCTCCGCGCTGGTGGACGGCGCGCGGCTTTGCGGGTCACAAACTTATAGGCCATGCCGAGCAAGTCTCGGAGTGCATCGGGATTCACGCGAGACAAGCGAACCAGCACGGCGCTGTATCCGACGTAGTGGTCTGTCACGTAGTAAACGGCGGGGTCCGCATCTAGCAACTCGGCGCGGTCATCGAAATCCATACGAACGACGAGCGATGCGGGTTCAGCCGAGCGATTAGCCGGGACACACGCCAGGAGTTTCCCATCGACCTTCAGTGCCGGAAATCCGTACGCCGTGCTCTCCTCCACTCCGGGCAGCGTGAGTGCGATATCCCGCACGGTTTCAAAGGTGATTGTGCTTCTGGGCATTGGTCAACACTATTCTTAACAACGATCCTCGCGTCTGTGAGGACCAGGATACGACGTTCGGGGATGCTCGGCGGATGATGATCAAAGAGTCTCGGTCTGCCCGGCAATTTCCTGCGGTTTGGCAACGGATCACAGACGGTAAGGGACTTCCGAGGACTGTTGCTCCCAAAGCATTGTATTGGCTAGGTTTAATCGCTTTTATTACCCTGACGGCATTCCCGGGCTGAGAGACATCGACGTCCGCCCCCTGCGCTCGTGGATGTCCGAAACCACTCCTTTCAGGCACTAGCGGAGCCATCCACAACCGGCACGTCTCCCTATTGTTCCCTGTCGCCGTGAGACAGCCAGTGGTTTTCAATCGGTGGATCGCCGACTCTAGGACATCTGGACTTGCGGACTACTGAACCTACGATCTTCGCTTCTACGTCGAGGCATATTGCCGAATTCCGATAGCGGCCGGATCAGCCCGACTCAAAATTCGTACCGGGACCCCGTGTCCGGCGGTGTGATTCCCTTCAAACGCAGATAGATTTCAGCTTTCCCAAGCCCATGGACGCCACGCGCGTAGCCTTCCCAGAATATGTCGAATCTAGATCTTGACTGGCCAGCGAAAACAGCCATCTTGAACAAATCTGCATCATTCATCTGTTCCAATCCACCGAGGCAATAGTCGTAAGCCACTGTCAGACTTTTCATTATCCCTGTCTTCGTCGAGTCCATAGGTCCTTCGAACGCGGACTGAAACCGCTCCGGCGCGCGCGTGCCAAGAGCCCTGGCGCACGATAAGACGTTTACGAGCGCGAGGTTCCCCAATTGCTCGGCAAACCCGCTTTCGGCATTGGGAGGCTTGAACGAGTAAGCACCTGCCGGCATCGCTTGTGCAACCGCGAGCGACAGGCTCTTCGAGACTCGCCAGTGCTTCATGAGGTCATTGACTAGAGTCTTGGTGGCATCTTCCGCATATAGGCCGTGGCTCAAGATGGACTTGCCCCCAGTTCTGAGACAAATGGTTAAGACTCATTTTTCATTGAATGGAGAATTGAGTCATGGGATTGTCTCGTAGGCAGTTCACGAAGGAGTTCAAACTGGCCGCCGTGCGGCGGCTGGAACAAGGGGTGTCAATCGGCGAAGCGGCGCGAGCGTTGGAGGTAAACCCCAACGTGCTGCACCGCTGGCGGCGGGAGTTCCGTCAGGGTCCGGGCAATGTGTTTCCAGGCAACGGAAAGCAGCGCTGGTCAGAAGGC
>JBAUOG010001278.1:0-2280 GCA_049579625.1 Bryobacteraceae bacterium | reverse complement strand
AAGTTCCGTCCCGAAGTTCCGTCCCGAAGTTCCCGGAATTGGTTCTTAGGAACAGTCTCCTTTGGGACATCACGGAGTTTGGGCGTGCCGTTCATGCCGAGATGGACGCTCTCCTTTCGTGCGGCCGAAATGGAGTCAGCACGCGCGGGGCCTTGCTGTACGCTACTACATTTCCCTGCCATAACTGCACTAGGCATATAATCGCTGCTGGAGTGAAACGTGTAGTTTACGTTGAGCCATATGCAAAGAGCCAGGCTGCACAACTCCACGAGGATGCGATTCGTGTTGAAGCGACGGCAATTGGAAGATCATCTAAAACGGTGAGAGACGCTCCGGTTCCATTCGAACCTTTTATCGGAATTGGCCCACGGCGGTTTTTCGACTTATTCTCGATGGTGTTGAGTGCAGGGTATTCAATCGAAAGAAAGAACAAGGCTGGAAGGATTCTGGAGTGGATACCTCGCCGCGACTCCAAGCCGCGAATTGCCATGGCGCCGTCCTCATACCTCCAGCGAGAAGTATTAGTCTCGGAAGAGTTAGATTCCATTTTCAACCCACGGAAAGGAACTAATGGCAAGAGATAAACAAATGGAACCGTTGCGTGGAGACGCTTACGTTCGATTTCTGAAGGAATCCGCCTCGACAGCCAAGGGCTGGCCTCAATGGGTCAAGGGTGAGAAGGTTAACCCGACAAGTGTCACCCGGTCGCGCCGAATAAACAGCTCCACCGTGCCTGCACCAGCGAAAAGTCGAGCCGGGGCAGGCTGAGGATGGCTGCCTGGCGGGGAGGCGAATTGAAAACGGGGTCGATTCGCTTTGATTGCCACCGCCTAACGCATTGGCCGCCTCCAGCTTGCGTACTTTCAGAGGACGCCTCTACCCGGTTGCCGCCTTCCGGGGCGGGCGCACGGAGGATGCCCCATCGAAGGGGCCGCGTACAAAGAATGGGGTCAGCCCCACGTTTCGTCTGAGAGTCCTCAGTGTAATCCGGTACCAGATGCACGCTGGCAATGGTCCGGGTCGTTCAACTGCTATGCTTTTCTCAGCAGCCGGATATCCTGACTTCCATACATCCATGAATACGACCACCAGAATTCAGCACAAAGGCCAGGTCACCATTCCGACACGGGTGCGCGAGCAAGCCGGGTTGTCCAAAGGCGATCTGGTGGAGTTTTCCTTTCAACGGGGCAAGATCGTTATCACTCCCAAGGTGGTCATCGACCGCTCCAGATTCCCGACCGCCGATGACGAATACACGCCGGCGCAGCGGCGACTCATCGATGCGCGGCTGGCTGAGTCCGAAGACGAGTTCAAGAAAGGCCAGACTTACGGTCCTTTCAATACCGCCGACGAGATGATTGCTCATATGAAGGCTCAGCTGAAGAAGCGCGGTCCTGCGAAGAAAACCAAGCGTACTCGATGAGAGTCGATTACTTGCCCCGGGCCATCAAAGCTCTGGGTGACGCTCCGCCGCAGGTTCAGAGGGCATTTTTCAAACAAGTCAGATTGCTGGAACGTGATCTTCGGCATCCCTCGTTGCACGCCAAGAAGTATGATGCGGCGCTGGATCTCTGGCAGGCTCGGGTTAACAGAGACTGGCGGTTTTATTTCAACATCGTTGGTGACACCTGCGTCATCCGTGACATCATCCCGCATCCCAAATAGCCTTGCGTGTCGGATCGCCTTGGGGGAGCCTGGGGGAGCCGACAGGGCTTCGGGGATGTGCGGCGTGTCCTTCCCGATCGGCGGTTACGAAACTCCAGATCAGCCGAGGCGGTCACTGCGATTCCCCAGACTGCTTGTGGGGGAGCCGAGGGACAGTCACCACTGCTCGGAAACCATTAGCGCGCCACGTCGGGTGCGCGTAACGAACGGCGGGACTGCGGTCGTGATTCGGGCCGCTCCGGATTCGATGCAGCGTCCAGTCTGACGTAGAGTCACAGATCTAACCCACTAATCTAGCGTTTTCGATGTTCATCTTCAAAATGCGAAATATGCGTACCTGTCGGAGGGCTCCGACGTGTTCGCATATTTCGCCAACGGCTCATGCCGGTTCAGCCAGGGCTTCGGGGATGTGCGGCGTGCCCTTCCCGATCGGCGGTTACGAAACTCCAGAGCAGCCGAGGCGGTCACTGCGATTCCCCAGACTGCCTGTGGGGCACTAGCTGCCGGGCCGTAGCGAGTTCGCCTCTGTCCTCCGAAATCCACGCCGACCGGGGCGCGCTGGCCCCGCCCCACTGACCAGTCACACAATCAGAGAATTTTCAATGTTCTCGCAAG
>JBAUOG010001277.1:0-11857 GCA_049579625.1 Bryobacteraceae bacterium | reverse complement strand
GAAAAAAGGCCATCTCCCCCTAACTCCCTCACTATCGGGAATCTGCAACCCATTACAAACAAACACAGGCGCTTCGGAGCCGTGACCGTCAGGGAGCGGGTTTTGGCCTTTTTCAGCAGCCTGTTAGATCGTCAAGGAACGTGCGGCGGCGAAGGCGGATTTCGGGTGCTTGGGCGCGGTAGACGCCGTGGCCGATCTCAGCAACCGTGACGGCAGACAAGACAACGGGCAATTCAGGGATTGTTTTCTGGACAGTCTCGATGGCTTGGGCGGCGGTCATCTGGCGCCGCTCGGCGGCGATGAGTACGCTCGAATCGAGCACTACTCCCAGGATGGTGGATTACATGGCTGACGCTGGACCTTGATGCCTTCTTCGATATCGCGGGCGAAGTCGTCATCCATGATGGCCTTTGACCCACGAGCCTTCAGATCGGCCACAATTTCTGAGATCAAGCGGCCCGCCGCCGGCGACGATTTCAGCACGGCGAAGGGCCGGTGGTCCTGCTCGATGACGATTTCAACGCCCTGCCGCACTTTGGCGAGCACGGCATGAAGATCGCGAGCCACTTCGGCTTCGCTCATGTGGACAGTGGCCATGGCTTCCATTATGACGCGTTCTCCTCTTCGACACCGGCCAGGTGGCCAGGTACGCGACGGCGGGTAACGGGCGGAGGCGGCGAGGTACTCGCTACCGCCTCCGTTGTCAGTAGAAGGCGTGGGGCGTCAAGAAGCGCCAGCAGCGTGACATCGAAACTGCAAGGGCTAGGCGAAGGATCTAGGAGGAGGAAAAGTGGCACTGACCAAAGACTTTCGTAAAACCATCCGCGAACGCGCCCAACGGGAACCAAAGTTCCGAAAAACATTGTTGCGTGAAGCGATCGAACTCATGCTTTCCGGCGACGGCAAAATAGGCCGCTCCATTTTGCGCAATTACATTAACGCCACTGTGGGCTTCCGGCAACTGCAAGAGGCGACATCGATCCCCGCCAACAGTCTCATGCGTATGTTTGGGCCCAAGGGCAACCCCTCGGCGAAAACTTGTTTGGAGTCCTCGCCCACCTTCAGCAGCAGGAAGGAGTCAGTTTCCAAGTGAGGCCACGCAAAACCTGATTACAGTCAATGACCAGTCTCAGCAGATCACTCCCTCAGGCAATCGCGGCTTTGATTTTGGAATAGTGGTGACCGTCCCTCGGCTCCCCAGCACGGAACCGCGCGCGTGAGCAAGCGGACACCCGCCGGCACGGAAACGCCCGCGCTCGCCAATACCGTAAGCCTCAACCATCGGTTTCGGAATAGTGGTGAGCTCCCCGGCTAACATGGCTCCCAGTTTTGTGCTACGCCGCCCGAAGTGAGGCACAAATCTCAAAGAACCAGGCGGGCATCGGGTTCTTGAGGTCCCAATAAATACTTATTGGGCGACTGCCAGCGTGAGATACGTACTGAAGCGGCCCCAGGAACACGAACGCGGAGTCTTTCCTCGGTCTCACGAAGAGCAGGAAGTCGGCCCCGTTCTTGGTCTGCTCGATGTATCGTCGGCCGGTGCCAGATTCCTCGCTTGTCGTGCTCTGTGATTGCCAATGGAACCGCGTCGGGCTGACGGCAAAGTCCTCATAGCGGGTGGTTGGTGAAAACTGTTTGTCGCTCTTGTCGAGCGTGACAAAGAGAATCTCTGTGTTCTCCTTCGAAAGCCAGAGCCGGCCTTCTCGGTTTTCCTGGCGGGTCTCCAGGTTCTTAGATCCAACGGCGATGAGTATCTCTTCTCGCACATAGCTTCGATGCAAGTACAGGGGCCATTCAGGCCGATATGGCTCTTCTTGAGAGTGAGAGCGGACACGATTGCGCAGAACCTCAATCAGCTCTAGAAACTCCTCCTGGGCGGCGGGTGCACCCCTCAGTTGCCTCAAGGCTGTCGCCCAATCATTCCCAGACGCCCGCGCTTCAGACTGAAGAAGTCGAAACGTCAGCATCAAGAATGTTCGTTCGTATAAGATCGTCGGATCCTGCTTGATCCCTTCGTCCCTCGTCAGCGACGCCTCATAGGTATTTAGTCTTTGCAGCGAGTCCACGTGCAACAGGTGCTGGAACTGTTTTGACAACCTTCGATCTAGATCGGTGAGCGGAGACGCGAGCAAACCAGCGTCGTACAGCAGTCCCGCCCACCCAGCAATAGATGACTTGTAAATGTCGTCGAGGTCGTATTGCGTTTCGCGGAGGAATTGCTCCAGGCTGGGTTTCCGGCCGAACGCCCTGAGTTCTTCCAGCATTCTTCTCCGGCTGGCGCTGAGTTGGTTTCGCAGGTTCCGAAGTATGCGCGTCCTTGACTCCTTATCGAGACGGAAGTAGCAATTTCCCGGCAGGCGGGTTACTCCCGTCTCAATTTCGCGTATCGTCTGCTGCCTTGTTCCGCCGAACAGGGCCCGATACTTGAGGTCGAATCGAAACTCGCGCCTCTGGTTTCCGATAAAGTCCAGGACTAGGCAACTCGTCTTTCCCGAGTTGAGCCGAAGCCCCCGACCTAACTGCTGGATGAATACGGTAGCGCTCTCCGTCGGACGGAGAAACAGAATGCAGTCGGCCTCCGGGATGTCCACACCCTCGTTAAACAGGTCAACTGTAAAGAGAACGTTGACCTCGCGGGTGCGCAACATGTCTGAGGCCTTGGAGCGCAGTTCGCTCGGACTCCGACTGGTTACTGCGCTAGCTGGGATTCCCGCTCTTGTAAACGCAGCCGCCATGAATTCGGCGTGTTCTACGCTAACGCAGAATCCAAGTGCCCGAGCGTTATGCCAGTCTCCGTAGATGTCCGAGAATTCCTTAATCACCAGATTGGCGCGATGCATGTCACGCGAGTACAAGTCGTTCAACTCGCTGATCGAGTATTTGCCACGGCTCCATGTGAGCTCCGAGAGGTCTGTGCCGTCAAAAACGCCGTAGTAATCGAATGGGACGAGGTACTGGCATTCGATGGCGTTCCAGAGCCGCATCTCGTCAGCAATGTGACCGCCGAACCACTCCAGAATGCTCTCGCCGTCCATGCGCTCAGGGGTTGCGGTAAGCCCCAACAGTATCTTCGGGTTCAAGGCTCCAATCAGATCTCGATAGCTCTGGGCCGGTGTATGGTGCGCCTCATCAAGCACTGCGAAGTCCCAGAAATCCGCAGATTTCTGGCTTAACAACTCGCGGCTTTGAAAGCTTTGGATTGTGGCGAACAGATGATCGTAGCTCTGTGGCAATGCGCCGCCCACCAGCAATTCGCCGAAACTTCCCTCCCGCAATACGTGTCGAAACACGGCGACAGCCTGCTTCAAGAGTTCTTCGCGATGCGCCAGAAATAAAAGCCTCGGGCGCAGGCCATCTTTCCCTATCTGTCGGGCATAATCAAACGCGGCAATAAGAGTCTTTCCTGTACCCGTAGGTGCCACCACGAGGTTTCTGTACCGACCTCGGTCGAGCCGTTCGGCCTCTAAGAGGTCGAGCGTTGCCTGCTGATAGGGATGCGGTTTCAGATCGAAGAAAACCAACGCATCTGAATCCTTGCGGCCATCTCCTGAACGGGCTAACTCCAACGCATCTCGTACGCGTCGACAGGAGCCTTCGTCGTTCGGCCAGAAGCGTTCAAACTCCACTTCCTCCCACATCGAGTCAAAGGCACCTCTAAATCTCTCAATAACGTGAGGGGCCTCGACCTGGCTCAGCTTCACGGTCCACTCGATACCGTCTTCAAGAGCTGGGCCCGATAGATTAGCCGAACCGACATAGGCGGTGCTGAAGCCGTTCAGACGCTCGAACAGCCAAGCCTTGGCATGGAGTCTTCTCCTGCGACCGTCGAGGGAAATCTTCAACTCGACGTTAGGTAAACGGGCGACCGCTTGGAGTGCGCGGAAATCGGACGCACCGATGTAAGTGGTAGTGAGGATTCTTACCCGCTTCCCCGCTCTCGCAAGTTCCTCAAACGCTGGTTTCAGACGTTGCCAACCGCGCCACTGGATGAAGCTCACCAGCATCAACACGCTGTCCGAACACTGCATCTCCCTCTCGAGCTCAAACCCAAGTCTGGCTTCGCCTAGCGAATTCATGAGTAGGCTACTCAGGCTGAGAGGCGTCGTTGGGTAGAGAGGTGCTGTTGGCGGAGAATAGATGGCCTTCAGTAGTTTGGCGGGGATCCCCACCGGGTCGTCGCTTATCGGATCCTGCGCTTCTGGCGCAGTGAACGCCAGCAACGCGTTCGCGATTTCAACCTGCCGCCGCAAGCGATCTTCCACTGGGACCGATCGCAGGGCTTCCCATATCTGGCGCGCCACATGTCGCGCAAGATAACCGGGACTGTCGGCCTCTTCGAGATCCACCAACTGCGCTTTCAATTGCATGGGATCAAGTTGGTCGAGAGCGCCCCGGACTGCCCTCGTTACGAGTTGGTCGTAGACACCCTCTTTAATCGGCATACGCAAGGATTCTATCGTTACCCTCGGGCTCATTCGGCAGATACTGACACTGCGACTCTGCACGCCTCTGTTCCGACGGACTCGCAGCGTCCTTCAAAAACGGTTTCAACAAAAGTCGTCCAACACACAGTGAATGCGGGTGGAAAGAGAAAAAATGCCCTGCGATTAATCTGGCGCGTCCAAGGGTTTATGATGCATAATCTGCTCTGAAAGGAGTTCATAAGTTGAGAACAGATCTTGTGTTCCCCCCTCAAAATCCGGAAACGAGCGTTGCCGTCCCTCACGACGATTCCCGATCGATTGAAAAACTGGACGCGCGTTTGAAGATGGAAACCAGCCCGTCGTCCGAGCTCACCCTTCTTCTCTACCTGTTTTAGTATTTAAGCCATGTGCATTCCTCCTCCTGCGGAAACTCCGGTTAGTCTGCAGGAGGAGGGGGCTCGATGTAAAGCATCACTGCAGGCTTTCACGTCGAGTGTCATCGCCAGACTCGCATTGCCGCGAAGCAACGCCGGGCAGTTATTAACGCGTGACAGCGCCACCCAGGACGGCAATGTCTACTTTCACTTCCCGTTTTGTTTTCGGGAGGCCTTCCCCGGCGTCGCACTCGAACATTTAAGGGCGCTCGCGTTGAGCGGAGCCTTGTGGATGAGCTACATGCGTGCGCAGGATGACACGATCGATTGCATTACAGCGGGCGACCCCGCAATGCTGTTCTTGCGGGATATCTACTTAAGGGAATCGCTGAGTCTGCTGTACGGCATCTTTCCCTTCGAGTCCGGGTTTTGGACTTACTATTCAGGCTATTTCGACGAATATGCGCGCTCCGTGCTGGCTGAGAAGAGCGAGCACGTGTCTGCCGCCTCGTGCTACCTCGATGATGACTTTCATCGGATCGCCAAGGGTAAGGCGGCGATGGCAAAATACCCGGTGGCTGCACAAGCAATGCTGAGCGGGAGACTCGAGGCACTTCCGATATTGGAGGAGTCGCTGGACAGTTTTCATGTCGGCTATCAGTACTGGGACGATCTGGTCGATTGGAAGGAGGATCTCGAAAACGCGAATTACTCCTTCCTGCTTACGACAGCAATCCAGCGGCTAGCGCCGGACAAGCGCGATATGTCGGGCATTGCCTTGAGGCAAGCCATCGGCCGCGTTGTGTATTACTCCGGCCTGGCGGAAGAACATCTGGGACGGGCCTTCACGTGGTTCGAGCGCGCCTACGAACTGTCGCTCGCGGCTGGTTGTGCCACGTGGGGCACCCATGTGAAGTGCTTGCAGACACAAACGGCCGGACTCGCGCACGATTTGCGCGCGATTATGGCGGAGGAGTGAAGCCGGCGGTCCTCCGATTCCTGCACGGGCGCCGTCGTTACCCGTCAACGCATCGCTGACCAGACAGACCGAACCCACGCTCCTGCCGGAATCCTCACGCCGATCTACATCTCGGCCTCTGCCCCCGAAGCCCTGGCTTCCCCGGCGCGCAGGAGTCTGTGCTCGCTTGCATCAGGCCGTGGTGGGTCGATGACGTGTCGGCTCACGCGAAAACCCGCGCGGACAGCCTTCTCAGCTTTGCCGGCGGCGTTCTGGTAGTCGCCATGCGCCCAGTGTAGATAGGCGAGTACGGCGTGCACCTCGCCGCTGTCAGGGTTGATGCTCAGGGCCTTGCCGCAGTACTCAAACGCCATGTCGTTCGCGCCGCGTGCAGCATACAGCAACGCAAGGCCTGCCAACCCACGCTCGTCCTGCGTGAAGCTCTCCGCCATGTCTTGAAAGATGCCAGCGGCCCGCTCCTGCCGTTTTGAGGCCAAGGCGCTCACGCCCCGGAACCAAGAAGCTTCGGGACTATTGCGAATGGAGCAGGCCAGCGCGAACTGCTCTTCGGCGTCAGTGTAGCGATTCATGCCGAGGTATAGATAGCCCCGGCCAAGATGGATGTGGAAGGGGCCTTTCCCCGGAGCCTCGAAGCACCGTGCGGCGTTAGCGAGGCGCGCCTCTAACGAGAGCCACCATGCCGGCTGGAAGATGGGAATGGACTCATCGAACTCCGCTCCGTCCCGGTAATCCTCGAGCATGGCAGCCCGGCATTCCGCCGCCGCCCCGCCGAAATCGCCCCGCAGGGCCGCTATGTCGGCCAGTGCAACGTGGATCACTCCAGGATCCGCGTCATTAGACCCGCACTCAGCCAGTCCCCTCTTGCACGTCTCGACGGCGCGATCAAGCTCGCCCCGGCCGACATAGGCACGTGCTTCTAGCGCATACCGCTCGGAGCCGCCCGGTTCGGTTTCCTTCGCCCTCCCCTGGCGGAACTGATCCAGCGCGGCGCTAAAACGCTTGGCTTCCAGATACAGCATGCCCAGATTGAAGTGATCGTACGAATCCATCTCCCAGGCGGGAGCACATGCTTCAAAGGCTGCGATGGCAGAGTCGTAATCCTGATCGAGCTCGAAAAGAAGGGCCATGGCGTGCTGAAAGTCCGGCCTTTTTCGCCGCTCGGGATGGTCTTTCGCAACCGATCGCAGAATCCGGAATGCTTCTTCGATGCGAGCGTAGCGGGTGTGCCAGCGCGCCAAGCCTTCCTGGACTTCCGGATGTTTGAGCTGATCGTCGAGCCAAGCAATCAACGCTTCAACCTGTTGAGCGGGAGCGCGACGCGTGTAGTCTTCGTCCCCTTTGCTCACCAACCGCCCGTTCGCCACTGCGTGATGTGCGCCGGCAGGCTCCGAGCACGCCAGGAATACCTTAAGGGGCTGCCACTGAGACACGTAAAACTTGCGCTCTTCGCGATCGAGCAGTAGCGAGTGGAACCGATCGCAGTAGGGCAGCTGCTGGTCTCCTTCCAGTGCTTCGAACTCTCTCCTGGTGAGGATGCGCGTCGTCGCCAGGCGGCCGAACAGCGTCGGGTAGGGATCCAATGCTGGGCACACGGCCGGGTGGCTGATGAAGTTGAGCCAGTCGCTCGCATTGGGAATCGGCAAATCATCGCCTCCGTCGGAATGTACGGGGACGGCGTACCGGGGAGAATAGTGAAACGCGACAAATCTCAGGCTACCCCTGTAGCTGAGCGCCGCCTCCAGCATCGGCGGTGCGGCTAAGCTAAGAGGCTTCATTCCCAGCATCCGGGCGACTTCGGGCAAAGGTGGCACCTGCCCCTTAAGCACATTGCCCATTGCCTTTTTCAAACTGCTCACGTACCGTTCGTGAATGGCGATGTAGCGGGATTGGCTACCCTCCCGGGCTTCCTCACTCATAGTTTCCCCCTCCTAACCCGACTTCAGGCATAGGCAGCAGTGACGCCAAAGAGCCGAGCTTCATTGGGGCTTGCAAAATCAACAGCCGCGAGGCGTGTGTTGACGCACCGCGCGGAAGTGCCGGGCTGCGCGACACACTGTTGCACGAAGGCGTGGTGACGGGCTTTGAATCGCGGGCTCGGGGCCGCACACTGTGAAGAGCCAGGCTCATACAACAAACTACGGAACGCCAGTGCACACGATTATAGACCTGATTCGGCCTCGGCTTGTAACATGGATTTGTCCGTTCAAACGCAGATATCGCGGTTCGTTTAAGCTAGGAACCCAGCATCACGTTGGCTTGCCACAGCCGCAGCAAAGCCGCGGCGGAATTTCGCAGAATATTGCGCGCAGTCCGCCCGCCTCTCAAACATGCGCACGATGCGCCTCCGGCGTCTGAATCCCCACCCTACCGCGGTTGATCATTCTTTTGGAACAAATGGGGAACAAATGGTGGGGAACAAATGGGGTCAGGCGGAGATTAAGTCTGACCAGCCTCAGTCTAATCCGCGGTAACTTGGCCTCATGATCGTCGTGGTGCATTAGGGTTTCCGGCCCCGCCTTGGTACGCTCCAACTCCAGGAATTCCGTGACCTTCACGATAGGCATGTTCTCTATGCTTCCGAGCCGAAGCAGATCGTTGTCTCCCGAAATCAGATAATCCGGCGACCCGCTGGCGCACATTCGAGAATGCCGTTGTCATCGGGATCTCCTTGATGATTTCCAGCCGTTCGTCCGGTGTGCGGCAGGTCTTCAGGGCATCCGCGCACGTCCGCCATTCGCTCTGGCCTCGTCGGCATCTGTGATTCTCCTTGTTTTTGGAGCGACACGTCAGCGCCTCTCCTAATCGGCCTATCAGATCGGCAGCAGGCGGATGCGGTGATGAACGGGGTCGATGGTGACAAGGGCGCCGGCGTCGAGATGAACGCGTGAAGCATTCAAGGCATTCGCGACCAGAACGCCGATTGTCGCCGGCAGGACGTCTTGCCTCCGGACCTGCACGACACTTGGCCCACTGCTTCGGTGCAGTGCGAGGAGCCTTCCAAGATCAAGGTCGTGAGTGAAGACAACGAAGTTCCCAGCGGCGGCGTACTCGATGATCTGTGTATCAGGCGCGGTCGCTGCCCCAAGTCCGACCAGTGAACGGCCTCAAACCCGCGCTCTTTGAGAAACGGAACCCACAGCGGGCTGAGGTTCATATCTATCAGGAGCTTCATGCGGCCGGAAGGGGGATCTCAATCTCCTCCACACGCCAAGCAGCGTAAGCCAGAGCCTGCCGAATGTCGTCTTCCTCAACGTAGGGGTATGCGGCGAGAATCTCTGTGTTGGAATGGCCCGAGGCGACGAGCCCAACCACCATCCCCACCGTCACCCGCATGCCGCGTATGCAAGCCTTGCCGCCCATGACTTCGGAGTTCCGGGTGATGCGGTTGAGTGTCGGCATATGCTCTTCACCATTCTAAGCTTCCAACCACTCAGTTTGCTTGCTGGCCCACGGGCACGCCCGCTCCCTCCTTTACCGATGGGCTTGTTTTTCCCTTGACATGCAGGTAAACACCTGCCTATATTTAAACATGCAGGTAACGGCCTGCCTGTTTAAATTTTACAGGACATGCCCATGAAGGAGATCGACAAGGTGTTCAAAACTCTCGCCGACCCAAGCCGCCGCGAGTTGATCGATCGCCTGCACGCCAAGAACGGCCAAACGCTGAGCGAGTTGTGCAAAGGGCTCGACATGGCGCGGCAGTCGGTCACCCAACACCTTGGCCTGCTCGAAGACGCCAATCTCATCTCTGTTCGGCGGCAGGGCAGGGAAAAGCTGCATTACTTCAACCCAGTCCCCATCCACGAGATTTACGAGCGCTGGATTCGGAAATTTGAACAGGACCGCCTCGGCGCTCTGCACAACCTTAAAACCAAACTTGAAAGGAAATGATTATGAGTACTGCTAACGCGACCGCATTCGTCTATGTCACCTTCATCCGTACATCGCCGGACAAACTATGGGCTGCTATTACAAGTCCGGAGTTCATGAAGGAATATTGGTTCGGCATGCATATTAGGACCGACTGGAAGGCCGGCTCTTCCTGGCAACTTCTGTTCCCGGACGGACGGGTGGCTGATTGTGGTGCGATTGTCGAGATCGACCCGCCGAAGCGCCTTGTGCTGAAATGGCAAAACGAATGGAAACCGGAGATGAAAGCCGAGGGCTACTCTCACTTGACGATGGAACTGGAAGCGCTGGATGGCGCGGTGAAGCTGAGCATCCATCACGTTATGGATCGAGCGGAATCGAAATTCATTCAGGCTGTTTCCGGCGGCTGGCCCAGCATCCTCTCCAACCTGAAATCGCTCTTGGAGACAGGGGAGGTCGTTCTTAAGACTTATGCAAAGAACATAGACCAAGTGGAAGCTACGCGCGCCGGGGACCGCTCCCAAACAGTCTCGTAATCCGCAGGTTCGGTAAGGTTTCCAGCTGAAAAGGTGAAGAAAGCTATCGCAATCGTGGTGATTGCATGTATACTTCCTCCAAGCCAGCCGACCTGGCAATCCCAATAAAACGTCCATTGAAATAAACAAGGAAGAGGGTGGCGGTATGAAACAGAGCCAGACTCGTTGCGTTCTCAGTGTGCTTATAGCCGCATTGTTAGGGCTGCCTACCGTCGGCTATGCCGGCAATGGCCAGGGCACTTTGACCGACCCGACCACTGGGCTAATCTGGGCCAGGCAGGACAACGGTGCTGATGTTGACTGGAGGGAGTCCACTACTTACTGCGCCGACCTGCATCTCGGTGGTTACTCGAACTGGCGTTTGCCAACGATCGAGGAGATTGCGGCAATGTATGACACCGGGGAAGTCAGCAAGTGCGGACAGGCGGACTGCCATATCAAGGCGGGAATAACCCTGTCTTCGGACTTCGCGTGGAGCAACAATGTGGGCAAAGCTTCGAGTGAGGCGTGGGGTTTCGACTTTATCAACGGGGAGCGGGCTTCCCTCATACGCACCGTCAGTATCAGCAAACGCGCGCTGTGTGTGCGTCGTTCCGAAAAATGACGTGCGTGATTTCCTAAGCAAACCGGTGAGGAGACGAGGAGAAGAATGGGAAGAATGAGAAGAACTATTCTGGCGGTACTAAGCTTCGCGGGCACAATCGGGCTGGCCTGCGGTCAGACCGGTGTGGGCAAGCAGTATGATACGCGGGATCCGGTTGTCTGCAAGTCAACCAAGGAACCGGTCAAGGGCGCTCCGTCGCCAAGCCAGGCGAAAGACTACGTCCGATGCGGTGCGGAAAAGACTGGGGGGTGCTGCATTTGGCTGATGGAGAATGTGCAGATCGAAGTCGGCAAGTCACGGCCCTTTTCCGGTTATACCGATGTCGGCAATGAAGACATCGACAACTCGCAGCCGGTGTACCCGATTCGCGGGACCGCTGATAGCTATCACTGCCAGCCCCCTGGTGGAGCCGGTGGCGGCGTTCCGGCCAAGGGCAAGAACTGTACGGTTACAAAAGCGGCTCCCATTGCTGGCATTTGTTACAAAACAACTTTCGGCGACTGGCATTGTCCAGTGCACGGAACTGGTGCACCCTTTGAAGGGGAGCAACCGAACATGCCTCCTCCGAAGTGAGGGTCGAGACTGCCGACAAGGCCGAGGTAATCATTGAGCGCGACGCCCAAGCGGTCGCCTCCTGGACGCGATTGCGATGATCGCTTAAGTCTGCCGCAAGGCGGTCACCGGGCACGTGGCACAATTTACCCAACAGAATCAGTCGTTTCGATGGCACATTGGCCGGAAGCCGACTTGACGTGCCTCATCCTGGGAACCAGATAGGATCCCAGCCGGCCGCGCGCGCATGTTGAGGTTGGGTTCGAATTTTCGGATGCCACCTGAGAGTTGGTGTCGCTGATATCGGCCGTTCGTTTCGCAAAAATGTGGGGCAGGTTGTAAAAACCTGCGAGGGTTGTCTACCCGACCAAGCCCATCCGAAAGCTCGAATGGCTAAATGTCCACTAGAGGGTGACGGGATCCGATCGTGCGGTTCGTTTCGCAAAACCGCTCGGGTTGGTAGCCAGGTCCAGCAATTGGCTTCGTATTTTCAAATCGCCTTGCGCCCAGAGTAAGTC
>JBAUOG010001276.1:0-14428 GCA_049579625.1 Bryobacteraceae bacterium | reverse complement strand
TCACTAAACTACCTCCGGACGAACGGGTATGTGCGCGGCAGCGAGCTCACGTTTGAGGTCGCCAACCGTGTACTTGCCGTAATGAAATATCGAGGCCGCAAGTGCGGCGTCGGCTTGGCCAACTGTCAGCACTTCGATGAAGTCCTCTGGTTTGCCGGCGCCGCCAGAGGCAACAACCGGAACCGACGTGGCGCTCGCGACCGAACGGGTCAGCTCGCAGTCGAAGCCCGTTTGCACGCCGTCCGTGTCCATCGAAGTAAGCAGGATCTCGCCGGCCCCCAATGACTCGGCCCGCTGCGACCATTCGACCACGTCGATTCCCTCGTCGTGGCGGCCTCCCTTTGTGTAGACGGTCCAGCGATTCGACTGCCCGCGCCGCGCGTCAATTGCGAGGACGACGGCCTGCGCACCGAACTCCTCGCTCAACTCGCGAATGAGCTCCGGCCGGTGCACCGCCGAAGTATTCACGCTGATTTTGTCCGCGCCGGAAAGCAGGATCTTGCGGGCATCGGCGACGCTGCGGATCCCGCCTCCCACAGTGAGCGGAATGAAGACTCGGCGTGCTGTGCGGGCGACGACGTCGGCCATGATCTCGCGCGCATCGCTGGACGCCGTAATGTCAAGGAAAACGAGCTCGTCGGCGCCTTGTGCATTGTAGCGTTCTGCAAGTTCCACGGGGTCGCCGGCATCCCGTAGTCCAACAAAGTTGACGCCCTTGACCACACGGCCGGCGGTCACGTCGAGGCAGGGAATGATTCGTTTGGCGAGCATTACAAGTCTAGGAAGTTTCGCACAACTTGCAGGCCGACGGGGCCCGATTTTTCCGGGTGGCACTGGATTCCGTACACGTTGTTGAACTCGAGGATCGAAGTGATGGGATGAATGTATTCCGTGGTTGCCGCCGTGAAATCAGAAACGGGCACATAGTAACTATTGGCGAAATAAGCGTACGACTGGTTTCCCAGGCCTTCCAGTAAACGGCATGGCCTGGTTGGCACAAGCAGATTCCAGCCCATGTGGGGGATGCGAAAACTCTTCCCGCCGGGGTCTATCGCCGCTTGAAAGCGCTTGACGGCGCCGTGGAAAAGGCCGAAGCCGGCGACATCAGGCGCCTCCTCGCTCGATTCAAAAAACGACTGCAGACCGAGGCAGATGCCAAGCGTCGGGACGCCTGAACGGATCGTCCTCAGGATCGCGCTCCGCAAGCCGAGGCGGTCGATGGCCTGCATCATTTGCCCGAAATGGCCAACCCCGGGAAGCAACAGTTTGGAGGCGCCTTCGATGATGTTCGCTTGATCGGTCACCGTATAGACGGCGTTGAGCTCATCCAGCGTGTTTTGAACGGAGCGAAGGTTGCCGGCGCCATAGTCGACAATCACGGTCATAGCAAGCCTTTGGTGGACGGCAACTGATCTTTGAGGCGTTCGTCAGTCGAACAGGCGTAGCGCATAGCCCGCGCAAAGCATTTGAAGATCGCTTCGATCTTGTGATGATTGGAACGGCCATACAAGACCTTGGCGTGAAGGTTCGCTCCCGCATGGTGGGTGAAGCCGTCAAAGAAATCCACGATAAGTTCTGTTTGCAGATCGCCGACATGAACCACGTTTACCTGTTGATCGTAGACCAGTGCCGGCCGGCCGCCCAGATCCAGTGCCACCACGGCTAGTGTCTCGTCCATGGTCTGGACAAAGTATCCAGCGCGGTTGATGCCGCGGCGGTCACCGAGTGCTTTGGCGAATAACTGCCCTAGCACGATACCGACGTCCTCCACGGTGTGATGCTGATCGACGTCAAGATCGCCGGTTGCCTTCAGGGAAAGATCGAACCCGCCGTGTTTGCTGAACAACTCCAACATGTGGTCGAGGAAGCGAACACCGGTGGAGATGTCGTAAACGCCCGTGCCCTCGATTCGGAGCGAGCCGCTAATCTGCGTCTCCTTGGTAACGCGTTCGACGGAAGCTTCCCTCATGCCCGGCTCCGGGTGGCCGCTTCAATCAATCCAGGAAGCTGATTCACATCGGAAAGAATTGCGATCGCACCAAGCGCCGCGAGCCTGTCAGTCAACTCCTGGTGGCGCGGCGCAGAAACGGAGGAGACCCCGACGAATGGAACTCCCGCGTCAGCAGCGCTTCGCGCATCGTCCACCGTGTCGCCGAGATACCAGATGCTCCGGTTGGGATATGTGCGTTGAATCATGTGCAGCCCGTCCGGTGCGGGCTTCTGGTTTTCCACATCGTCGGCGGTGATGGCAGGCTGAAACGGAATATGGCGGGCGAACCGATTCAGCGTGGGCTCCAGTTCGTAACGAAGGCGGCCAGTGAAGATGGCGAGTGACGCCTGGCCCGATAGAGCTTCAAGAAAGCCGGGGCAGGGAATCCACTTTTCACGATTGATAAGGCCATCGCCGTTCTCGCCGAGGAAAATGCGATTGAAGCGATCGACCACCGTCTTGTAGTCAACCTGCTTCCCGCGATCGAGAACAAACTTATATGAAAGGTCCCAATCGTTATTCCATCCACCGGCATTCTTGTATTCCTGGATGACATCGTTTGAGACGTTGTCGCCGGTGAAGTAACGAACGGTGGCGCGGATGGTCTCCCGATATGAGGCCGTGACCTCCACCAGAACGCCGTCCACATCGAACACGATTACTTCCGGCGGGGCGATATCCGCAACAAGAAAACCCGGCACTACCAAATGCCCTCCAATTCGGCCAATAGTTTTCTTACCTGGTCGCGTGTGCCGACCGTGACACGCACGCAGCCAGGGAGTTCATAGCTACGATCGCGGACCAGAATTCCACGGTTGCGCAATTCGTCGCGAATCTCTACGGCGCGGTCGCCAACCCGAATGAGGACAAAGTTGGCCTGGCTGACGACGTAATCGATCTCGAGTTTTTCGAGGCCCACATACAGCAGCTCCCGGGCGGCCAGCACTTCAAGGACATACTCTTCAACGAACCGGTGATCTTGAACAGCGATACGGGCAGCCATGGCCGCCAGCATGTTGACGCTGTACGGCGACTGCGCTTTCTTGATGAATGCCATGTTAGCCTTTTGCGAAAAAAGGCAGCCGCAGCGGAGTGCCGCCATGCCGTAAGTTTTGGAGAATGTCCGGCTCACAAGCAAATTCGAATGCTGCTTGATGAGCGGCAGCATGGTGACGCCATAGAACTCGTAATAGGCTTCATCGACGAAGACAGCCGCGTTCGGGGCATGCGTCAGGATCTTCACCAGCGCCGCCACGGTTGTGCCGGTGCCGGTCGGGTTGTTGGGATTGCTGATAAGGATGGCGCGCGTAGCGGGCGTAATGCGATTCAGCAACTCTTCGAGCGGGAATGCCAGTTTCTCAGCACGGTAGCCGACCAAGCCCACCGAGGCGCCGGCCAGCTCTGAATAGAACTTGTACATGGCATACGACGGCTGGAGGATCAGTACTTCATCGTTGCTCTCGACAAACGTGTTGACCACCAGCTGTATGGCTTCATCCGTACCGTTGGTGAGAGTCATCTCCTCCCGTGCCACGCGAAAGTGCGCAGCCAACTCTTCCACCGCGTGCTCATACTCGGGGTAAATGGTGAGGTCGGCCGCGGTCAGAAAGCGTTTGATGAAGTCCAGGACGTGCGGTGAAGCGCCCACCGTATTCTCATTGAAGTCAAGACGGAGTTTATTTCGCCGGCCACTGCTAGGCGGATGGTAGGCGGCCATCTGCAAAACGGCATTTCGCGGCTGCAAGACGCGGATTTCGGCCTCACTTGCTTTCGCGGCGGCGGGCTTTGCGGTCATTGTTTTATTGGAAGAGTTAGGCAAAACGGATCTCCACCGAACGGGCGTGCGCTTCCAGGCCTTCGGCTCGGGCGAGTGCTGTGATGGAAGGCGCCAGTTCCCGCAGTGCGTCGGACGACAACTGTTGAACTGCGATCACCTTCACGAAGTCGGCTGCCGACAATCCACCCCGTAAGCGGGCCGCGCCCGAGGTTGGAAGCACATGGCTAGGTCCCGCCGCATAGTCGCCTGCGGATTCTGGCGAATGTTCGCCGAGGAAGACCGTGCCCGCGTGGCGTATGTGCGGCAGCAGCGATGCATCGAGCAAGCTTAAGTGCTCGGGAGCGAACTCATTGGAAAGTTCCAAGGCGTTCTCAATGTCCGGAGCAATAATGATGGCACTGTTCTTTTCGATCGCGGCGCGAGCGGTTTCAGCCGTCGGCAGCGCTGCGAGCTGTAAATCAATCTGACACGCCACTTCTTCCGCAAGCTTTTGTGAAAGCGTGATCAGCACCGCGGCGGCATCGGTATCGTGCTCGGCTTGGGCGAGCATGTCTGCGGCGATCGTCCGAGGGTTACCGTCCGGAGCGAGGATCAGTATCTCGGTGGGGCCGGCAATAAAATCGATGCCGACCTCGCCCGCCAACAGTTTCTTGGCCGCGGCAACATAGGCATTTCCCGGGCCGACGATGCGATCCACTTTGGGCACGGTGGCCGTACCGAAGGCCATCGCCGCAATGGCTTGCGCACCGCCAATTCGAAAGATATTTCGCAGGCCCAGGAGGTGGGCGCAACCGAGAATCTCCACACTCGGTTTAGGAGACGCAACGCAGATTTTCGAGACGCCCGCTGCCTGAGCCGGAACCGCCGTCATCAAGAGCGTCGACGGAAGCGGATAGCGGCCCGATGGTATGTAGCAGCCGACCGCATCCAGGGGACGCACGATCTGGCCAAGCTTCCGCCCATTGCTGAACTCACGGAGATACTCGCGTGGTAATTGCGCTTCGGCAAACTCATGAATGTTGCGGCGAGCCACGGCAACGGCATCCAGAATCGGTGATGCCATTTGGGCTGCGGCAGAAGCCAACTCCGCTTCGGAAACGCGCAGAGGCTTGTTCCCCAGTTCGTCAAACTGCTGCGCATAGCGGATGAGTGCGGCATCGCCCTCAGTTCGAACCGCTTCGAGTATGGGCGCCACAATTCTTTCGGCTTGATCCAGGCGCGTACGCCGCCGGGTCATAACGGAGCGCGCATCCAGATGGGAAATGATTCGGATCATAGCAGCGAGACTTAAAGCACAATCTTGTTCAACGGGTATTCGACAATGCCTTGCGCCCCGCCCTCTTTCAGGCGGGGAATGATGGAGCGCACTGTGGACTCTTCGAGAATGGTATTCACGGCAACCCACTCCTGGTCGCTCAACTGCGAAATGGTGGGGTTTTTCAAAGCGGGTAACAAGCCCAGCACGGTTGGAAGGTCGGCCTTCTTTACGTTAAGCATCAGACCCACCTTGCCTTGGGCATTCATAGCGCCTTCCAGGAGCATCTTGATGTCTTCCAGTTTGCGCCGTTTCCAGTCGTCCTGCCACGCAACGGTGTTGGCAATCAACTGCGTGTTCGACTCGAGAATGGTTTCAATGATGCGCAGCTTATTGGCACGCAGGGACGATCCGGTTTCCGTCACTTCGACGATGGCATCAGCAAGTTCAGGCGGCTTGACCTCGGTGGCGCCCCAGCTAAACTCTACCTTTGCCGTCACGCCTTTGCTCGCCAGATAGCGCTTAGTCGTCGCAACCAACTCGGTCGCGATGATCTTTCCTTCGAGATCCTCCACGCATTTGAACGGCGAGGCTTCCGGCGCAGCCAAAACCCAGCGGACGCGGCCAAAGCTCTGCTTGGCATAGATGAGATCGGTGATGGTGACGACTTTGGCTTCGTTTTCTTCTACCCAATCCCGGCCGGTCAATCCGGCATCCAGCACGCCATCCTCTACGTACCGAGCCATTTCCTGGGCCCGGATCAGCATGCAGTCGATATCCGGGTCGTCGATGGCGGGAAAGTAGGAGCGGCTGCTGGTGGCTATATTGAAGCCTGCCTTGCGGAAGAGTTCGATGGTCGCGTTCTCCAGGCTGCCCTTGGGAAGACCGAGCCTCAGCTTCACTTCGTCCCTCCGTAGACCGCATTGGGATCGTAGACCGGTTGGTCGGTCACTACCCAGTCGCCGTCCTGCCAAGTCCGATAGAAGCAGCTTTCGTAACCTTCATGGCAGACGCCTGGCGACGTTTGCTCGGCGAGAACGAGAAGCGCATCCGTATCGCAGTCGGTCGCAATGGATTTCAGCAGAAGAAAGTGACCCGAACTCTCACCCTTCGTCCAGAGCTTCTGGCGCGACCGGCTGAAAAATGTGACGTGCCCTGTGGCGAGCGTCTTGTCCAGCGCCTCCCGGTTCATATAGCCAACCATCAGCACGCGGTGCGAGGTAGCGTCCTGCACAACGGTAGTGATTAACCCATTCTGCTTGTCGAAATCGAGTGGAAGGCTCATAGCAATCAATCCAAGACCTTATCCGATAAATGAAAAAGCCCGCCGGTGAGGGCGGGCTGCTTTCGAAACTTCAAATCACATCCAAGCAACGACACCGCCGTCTCAGGCCATCAGGTGATGGTGATGATGGAGGTGGTTGGTGGAAGTCATGAAATCACAGTATAGCGCAGGCAGTTTGCGGGGCAGGGAAACGTCGTATACCGGCTTCAGATTGTGGTTGGAGAGGAACTGCTCAACGCTCTCTCGGCGGCCGGTCCCGCGATCGTGGAACCGGCAATTGGCAGGGGTCGCTTGGCCACCGGCGACGATAACACCAAACTTGTGGTTGGGTCGCCAAAGGGCAAGAGACTCTCGATGAGCTTCTCCAGGTCATCCATCGATGCAACCGAAACCTTCAGCAGGAAAGCGTCGCCGCCGGTCATGTGATGACACTCCTCCACTTGTTCGAGCGACTTCACGAACGCTAAAAACTTCCGATAGTTTCCCCCGGAGCACGTGAAGCGGATGAAACCCAAAATCGGCAGGCCAATTACTTCCCGGTCAATCTCAACCGAATAGCCTTGAATGATTCCCGTTTCCTCCAGTCGTCTCAGCCGTTCCGCGGTCCGAGTCTGGGAGAGGCCGATCTGCCGGCTCAGGTCCGCTACCGACGCCCGCACACTGCCCTGAAGTACTTTGAGGAGGTTTCTCCCGTATTGATCCATCAAAACGGATGGTTTCATTTCTCAGACCTCATAAATAGGTCAGACACTCAGTTTATTGTGTCAGAAACGGAGCTTTATGTCTTCCAGACGGGCGATGCCTGGCATTACCGTGAAATCAACATGCTTGAGCTCTCAGGTCAGCCCTTAACCCTTCGCCAGATCGACGCGGTCGCGTACGGCGAAACGGTCGTTGGGCTGTCTGATACGGCTCGATGCCGCATACGGGCATCTCGTGAAGTCGTGGATCGTCTGCTGGCTCAGAAGCAGGTTGTTTATGGAGTCAACACGGGTTTTGGGAAGCTGGCCGGCGTTCATATTCCCGACTCGGACCTCGACGCCCTGCAACTGAACCTCGTCCGCAGTCACGCCAGCGGCCTCGGGTCGCCTCTCTCGGTAGCCGAGACGCGCGCCATGATGCTGCTTCGAGCGAATGTGCTTGCGCTTGGCTACAGCGGATGCCGGGTCGAGATTGTTGATGCTCTCCTCGCCATGTTGGAACGCGGCGTCTATCCAGTGACTCCGGAGAAAGGATCGGTGGGTGCCAGCGGCGATCTCGCTCCGCTAGCTCATCTGGCTCTCGGGCTGATTGGAGAGGGCGAGTGTTTGTATTGCGGCATGGTGCAAGAGAGCGCAGCTGCCATGCAGGCCGCTGGCATCAAGCCCGTTCGCCTTGCGGCCAAGGAAGGGCTGGCACTCCTGAATGGCACGCAAGCGATGTGTGCCGTCGGTGGGCTCGCGTTACTTCGCGCACAGCGGGTCGCCGCGTTAGCGGATCTAGCGGGCGCCATGACGCTGGAGTCCGTGTTGGGGACGCCCGTTGCTTTCGACGCCCGCATACACGCCGCGCGTCCGCACGAGGGCCAGCTGGCCGTTGCCGCCCATCTCCGTGAAATCCTCGCCGACAGCGAGATTCGCCGCTCGCACCTGACCGGCGATCCCCGCGTTCAAGACGCCTACAGCTTGCGTTGCATGCCCCAGGTTCACGGCGCCGCTCGCACTGCCCTAAACCACGCTCGCCAGGTGGTCGAAGTGGAAAGCGGCTCGGCCACCGACAATCCCTTGGTCTTCGCAGAGACCGGCGAAATCCTGAGCGGTGGTAACTTCCACGGTGCACCGCTCGCTCTCGTCTATGACTACGCCGCGATGGCCGTCACGGATCTCATGAGCATCACTGAGCGTCGTATCGATCGGCTGATCAATCCGGACTTGAACGAGGGTCTCCCGCCTTTCTTGAGCGCCCATCCCGGGACCTCCTCCGGCTACATGATTGCCCATGTCTGCGCTGCCGCCTTGCTGAGCGAGGCCAAGGTCTTATCCCACCCGGCGTGTACGGATAGCGTTCCAACCTCCGGCGGCAAGGAAGATCATGTCTCCATGGGCATGACCTCGGCGTTGAAGCTCAGGCAGATTGTCGAGAACGCCGAGCATGTTCTTGCCATTGAGCTGATCACTTCCGCCGAGGGGTTGGAGTATCGCGCTCCGCTGCGTTCTTCGCGAGTTGTCGAGAGGGCACGCCAGATCATCCGGTCCTTTGTGCCCCGTCTCACCGTCGATCGGCCGCCATCGCGCGACATCCAAGCCATAGCGCAGGCGCTCCGGCGCGGGGTTTTCGACGAGTTCTGTGAATAGCAGCCCAGTCGTCAACGTGAGCAAAATGGGAGAAGAGGTCCAGTCATGATCGAAACAGCGACGCAAGTAAAGGCACCGCACGGTACGGAACGCACCTGCAAGGGATGGCACCAGGAAGCCGCGCTGCGCATGCTCATGAACAATCTCGATCCGGAAGTCGCCGAGCGTCCCGACGATCTCATCGTTTACGGTGGAACCGGCCGCGCCGCGCGCAACTGGGAAGCGTTCCACGCTATCGTGCGCTCGTTGCGCAGCTTGGAAAATGACGAAACGCTGCTGATTCAATCCGGCAAGCCGGTTGGCATCTTTCGCACCCATCCCGAGTCGCCTCGCGTCCTGCTCGCGAATTCGAACCTGGTTGGGCACTGGTCGAACTGGGACGAGTTCAATCGGCTCGACAAGCTCGGCTTGACGATGTACGGGCAAATGACGGCGGGCTCCTGGATCTACATCGGCAGCCAGGGTATCGTCCAGGGCACTTACGAAACCTTCGCCGCCGCCGCGCGAAAGCACTTTGGTGCCTCGTTGCAAGGCAAGCTGATCGTTTCGGGTGGAATGGGCGGCATGGGTGGCGCTCAGCCGCTGGCTGCCACCATGAACGGCGCCTGCTTTCTCGGCGTCGACGTTGATCCGGCCCGCATCGAAAAGCGCGTAAAAACGGGTTACTGCGACCACCTCGTTCATTCGCTGGATCAGGCTCTTTCAATCCTCAACGATGCACGCGCCCATGGTCAGGCGGTCTCGGTAGGCTTGGTCGGAAACTGCGCCGACGTTCTGCCGGAACTGGTTCGGCGCAACTTCGCGGCGGATATCATCACGGACCAGACCAGTGCACACGATCCGCTGAACGGATACGTGCCGCAAGGGCTCAGCCTTTCGGCGGCCATCACTTTACGTCAAGCCAACCCGGAAGAGTACGTTCGCCGATCCATGTCTTCCATGGCTCGCCACGTGGAAGCCATGCTGGCCCTTCAGAAGGCCGGCGCCGTTTCCTTCGATTATGGAAACAACATTCGTACCTTCGCCAAGGACGCCGGCGTCGCGAATGCGTTCGACATACCCGGCTTTGTCCCGGAATACATTAGACCCATGTTTTGCGAAGGCAGCGGCCCCTTCCGCTGGGTAGCGCTTTCCGGCGATCCCGAAGACATCTACCGGACCGACCGGCTCGCCCTTGAGCTGTTCGCGCTCGACCAGGATCTCGTTCGTTGGATTCGCCTCGCTCGCGAACGAATTCAGTTCCAGGGCCTGCCCGCGCGAATCTGCTGGCTGCGCTACGGAGATCGCGCCAAGTTCGGGCTTGCCATCAATGCCCTGGTTCGCTCCGGCGAACTCAAGGCGCCGATTGTCATTGGGCGCGATCATCTCGACACCGGCTCGGTCGCCTCGCCCTATCGCGAAACCGAAGGCATGCGCGACGGTTCCGATGCTATAGCCGATTGGCCGCTGCTGAACGCACTGGTTAATACGGCGGCCGGCGCCTCCTGGGTTTCTATCCACAACGGAGGTGGTGTCGGCATTGGTTATTCGCAGCACGCGGGCATGGTAGTTGTCGCCGATGGGACTGAGGAGAGTGACCGGCGGCTCAACCGCGTTCTGACTTCCGATCCGGGCATGGGAATCATCCGCCACGCCGACGCCGGGTATCCCACAGCCATCAACGTTGCCGAGCGATTGGGCGTCCAGGTTCCCATGATCAGCACTGAACCGCGAGCGTTAGCGAGCGGATCTCGGCCAATCTCAGGAACTTCGGGGAGTTCCGATTGACTCCTCCGTCCGTCCGAGATTTGACTCTTCAACAATTCGAGGACCGCATCGCGAGCGACACTCCCACCCCCGGTGGCGGAGCGCTTGCCGCGGTAACTGTGTCGTTCGCGGGTGCGCTGCTTCAGATGTGTCTGGCGATTACGGAAAAGAAGCGACCATGTGCTGCCGTCGCAGCGCTCAAGGAACGAACCAAAGAACTTCTCGCTCTTTGCCGAGGCACTGCCGACGAAGACATCGCCGCGTTCGATTCCTACGTCGCGGCACGGCGCCTCCCCAAGGCCGACGAAGAGGAAAAGACTGCCCGCGATGCGGCCCGCCACTCCGCGTTAATCGAAGCGGCGCGAGTACCCCTTGAGGCCGCAGGCCGCGCCCTCGATCTGGCTGAAGTAGCCATCCAAGCCGAGCGCGAAGTCTCGGCCGTCGTGTTGAGTGACTTGGGAACGTCCGTGGAGTTCCTCCGTGCGGCGGCGAAATCATTGCTCCTGAATGTCGAAACCAATATGCGAGGTCTGAAACCGATGGAAGACGAAGACGCCCAGCCGCTTTTCGACGTCTACGCGGAAGTTTCTGCGAGACATTCCCGCCTCGACCGTAGTCTCACTCTTACCCTGGTTCAGATCGCTCGCCGCGCCAGGGAGGGTTAGCCGAGGATGAATCTGTGAGCTCCGTCCGCCACGATACGTTTGCTTTAACCAACTGCAGTCAAATCCTCACTCTCGCCGGTCCAGGCCGCCCGCGCGTAAACGAAGAGTTGAAGCAGCTTTCCATCCTCACGGACGGAGCACTGCTCATCCGGGACGGAAAGGTCCTGGCCGCCGGCAGCAGGTCGGAACTGGAGCCGCGATTTCCCGCGAGCTGTCCCGTCGTCGATGCGCACCGCCGTGTCGTTCTTCCCGGTTTCGTCGACGCCCACACACATCCCGTCTTCGCCGCTACCCGCGTCGACGAGTTTGAACTTCGCGCGGCAGGGTCGACCTACGAACAGATCGCCGCGGCCGGTGGCGGTATCCGCTCCACTGTCAGAAAAACGCGCGCTGCGTCCGAGAACGAGTTGTTCGAAACGGCTCGCCGTTATTCAAACTGGTTTCTCCGGACGGGTACCACCACGCTTGAGGGAAAGTCCGGCTATGGCTTGTCCCTCGGCGACGAGCTGAAGATGCTGCGCGTGATTTGCCGCCTGAATCAGTCCGGGCCGCTTCGCCATGTCCCCACCTTTCTCGGCGCACATGAAATTCCCGACGAGTATCGGGGCCGTACTAACGAATACGTTGATTTGGTGATTCATGACATGTTGCCGGCCGTCGCCTCGGAAGGATTGGCGAAGTACTGCGATGTCTTTTGCGAGCCAAAGATCTTCGATGTTGCCGCGTCATCCCGGATTCTCCAGGCGGCACGGAAGCTTGGCTTCGGTTTGCGCGTCCATGCGGACCAACTTTCTCGTTCCGGCGCTTCTGAGATGGCCGCTGCCGTTGGGGCAACCACGGCCGATCACCTGGAACAGATCGATGCCTCCGGCATCGCCGCTCTTGCCGGCGGAAATGTTCAGCCCGTGCTGCTTCCGGCCTCCGTTTATACGCTCGGTTGCAAACACTTCGCACCGGCCAGGGCTATGATCGCCGCCGGCCTCCCCATCGTTCTGGCCACGGACTTCAACCCCGGCTCGTCCCCCATCCCATCCATCCCGTTGGTCTTGTCACTGGCATCCACTCAAATGGGCATGACACCGGCCGAGGCCATCACCGCCACCACGATCAACGCCGCCTACAGCCTGGGACGAGGCGCCGAGATCGGCTCCCTCGAACCGGGCAAGGAAGCCGATTTTGTCATTCACGATTGCCAGGACTATCGAGAAATCGCCTACTTCGCCGGCATCGAATCGCCGGCATCCGTTTACATTGGAGGCCGGCTCGTCTATGAGCGCTGACACCGAAACCGGCTGGCTCGCCGACCTCATCTACTACCAGGGTAATTTCGAATCCGACCTCGCCATATTCGCGGACTCAACCGGGATCATTCGCCGCATCTCGCGCGAACCGGATGACCTGAAGAACGCGGCACGGCTCAAGAACCAGGCTATCCTTCCTGGCTTAGTCAATGTCCATTCGCACACCTTTCAGCGTGCGATTCGCGCTCGGACAGAGCATCGCACTACGGGTGATCGTGACACCTTCTGGACCTGGCGCGAAGCCATGTATCATGCCGCCGAGCGGCTTTCTCCCGGCGATATTTATGTGATCGCGCTCATGGCGTTCCTGGAGATGTTGCTTTCCGGGATCACCACGGTTGGCGAATTCCACTATTTGCACCACGGTCGCCGTGGCGATCCCTACGTGGACCGCAACCTTCTCGCGCATCACGTCCTGGGCGCCGCAACGCTGGTTGGTCTGCGCATAGTCCTCTTGCGTACCGCCTATGCGCGTTCCGGCTGGAACAAGCCTCCGAATCCGGGTCAAGCGCGATTCATCACGCCCCACCCGGCGGATTTTATTGCCGACACCGAAGCGCTTCGTTCCTCCGCCCCACTGCTCTTTCCAGATGCCAAGGCCTCCGTGGCCGTCGCGCCCCACAGCGTTCGGGCACTTCCGCTCGATTACATCCGTGAAGTTGCCTCCTACGCCAGGGTCGCGAACCTTCCCCTTCACATGCATGTGTCGGAGCAGCCTGACGAAATCCTAGAGTGCCTGGCCGAGCACGGTGTTCGTCCCGTTGAGCTGCTTCGCGACCACGGTGTAGTCGATGCGCGCTTCACCGGTATACACGCCATCCACGTCACGGAGGCGGAAGTCCAAGCGCTTGGCAATGCCGGAGCACGCGTCTGCGCTTGCCCCACCAGTGAACGGAATCTCGGTGACGGCGCCGTTCCGGCGGATCGGCTCATGGAAAACCGGGTTGGCATCTGCTTCGGCTCAGACAGCAACATCCAAATCGACTTGTTGGAGGATGCTCGCCTTCTCGAATACCACTTGCGGATGACCCGGCTCGAACGCGCAGTCCTGGCGCCTCCCTCCGGCAGAGGCGCGCTGGCGCAACGCTTGTTTGAAAGCGCGACGGAAACCGGCGCGGCGGCCCTGGGTACTCCTGTTGGCACGCTGGAAATTGGTAAGGCCGCGGACTTCTTTACCGTTGATTTGAACGATCCGTCCCTGGCCGGAGCAGACCCAGCTTCCTTGCTCAATCACATTGTCTTCGCGCTGGAGCGGACCGCAATCCGGGAAGTTTGTGTCGCCGGTGAGATGCTCATCCATGATGGTCGCCACGCTCGCGAAGAAGAGATCGTTCAAGACTTCAGCCAGCTTCAGCGGCGCCTATGGATGTACTGACCATGAAGACTGCGGCGGAAATCTTGTTGGATCTCGTCGCGATTCCCTCGGTCTCGGCGATGAGCAACCAGCCTATGATCGACTACGTGCTCCGCCACCTCGATCCAAGCCAATGGGCGGTGGAGCTTCACAACTATCGTGATTCATCCGGCACCCCCAAGGCGAACCTGGTTGCTACGAGCAAGTCCGCGCCCGGCACGGCAACCGAGCTGGCCTTCGTCTGCCACACCGACACGGTACCTTTCGAGCCCGATTGGCAAGCCGCTGTGCACCCTGTGATTCAAGACGGCCGCTTGTATGGCCGGGGCAGCTGTGACGTGAAAGGCTTTCTCGCTTGCGTGCTGGCGACTCTGTTGCAGCTGGATCTCGCACGTCTCCAGAAGCCGTTGGCGCTCGTGCTCACCGCCGATGAAGAAATCGGCTGTGTCGGCGCCAAACACCTCGCCGCCAAGTCCGCCATTCGTTCCCGATTCATGATCATTGGCGAACCGACCGGTCTTCAGCCGGTCCGTGCCGGGAAAGGATATGCTCTGGCCGAAATCACCGTCAAAGGCAACGAGGCTCATAGTGCATTTCCTGCCCATGGTCATTCGGCGATTGCGGATGCCGCTCGTGTGGTGCTTCGGTTAGAAAACGTTGCTGCACGGCTCTCCGAGTTTGCCAATCCCGCTTTCGATCCACCCTTCACCACCATGAATGTC
>JBAUOG010001275.1:0-3939 GCA_049579625.1 Bryobacteraceae bacterium | reverse complement strand
GTTGCGATGCGCCGGGGATCCGGAGGGCCCTCGAAACGGGCCGCTGCCATGCTCGAACGGACAACTATGCCGTCCGCGGCCGAAAGGGAACAGCTGACGGCGTCCGGCAGGCTGTAGGCGAGAAAGTCCGTCTCCCCATCGCTACGGAGAACGCGAAACGGGAGCGCGATCAGGCGCGTAATAGTTCTAGTCGGGAGCACAACCACGGTGCCAGTGGACAACGACACCGCACTTACGGCATCAAGCATCTCTTGAGCCGAGGCGTACCGGTCCTGAGCGCGCTTGGCAAGTGCGCGCCGGATGACCTGATCAAGCGCTTCGATCTCTCGCGATCCAGCAAGCAGTGGCGGGTTGTGGTGCACGACGGCATAAAGCAGATCGAGGATGGAGGCGCCTTGGAACGCGGCCTTTCCCGCCAGCATTTCGTAGATGATACAGCCGACAGCGAAAATATCGGCGGCTGGGCCTGCGACTAATCCAGCCACTTGTTCGGGCGCCATGTACTGCGGAGTCCCCATGATCGTTCCGGGACTCGTGAAGGTCGTCGCGGTTCTCGTGCGCCCTGCGTCGCCAAGGGGTACTGTGCCCTGTGAGCGCGCAAGGCCGAAATCGAGGAGCTTTACGCCATGCGGCGTTAGGAACACGTTCGAAGGCTTGAGATCGCGATGGACGATTTCAAGAGCATGCAACGCGCTGAGCGCTTCGAGAATCTGGCGCGCGATCTGCACAGTCTCAGCGACCGGCAGCGGTCCGCCCGTCAGTCGCTCTGCCAGCGACTGTCCCTCGAGTAATTCCAGCACCAGGAAAACCGTCTCGCCGTCTTCGCCCGCGTCGAACAGCTGGCAGACGTGGGGATGACTCACCCGGGCAAGCGACCGAGCTTCGCGCCAGAGTCGTTTGCGCGCCTCTTCAGTCTCGTCCGTGCCGCGGAGGGTCTTGATTGCGACCGCTCGTCCGAGGCGTTCGTCCCTGGCCTCATAGACCACACCCATGCCCCCTTCGCCGATTTTTCGGACGATCCGGTAGTGGCCGACAGTCTCGTGCACAGGCACCCTGGTTCATACTAGTCCCACGCTTTGCATCGACGCAATGCTGCAATCAATCCGTTTTATTAATGTTCGTTTTCGGGCAACCCCTCCCGGATGCGCACATGAACGACTAGACCTGCGCGCATAAGTTGTCCCAATTCAGCGGTCCCATTTGGCGTCATCGGTGCCAGCAGCATTCGCATGATCACACCGAAGCCTTGGCTAAACTACTGCGCAGCAACAGCATTGGTCGTGTGCTGCACGTTTGCGCAGCCGACGCCAGTACAGACCTTTCCTCTTCGCGATACTACTGGCCTGATTGCGCCGAAGGTAAAGGCGGAAGCGGTGAAGTATCTGGGACGCGAATCCGTCCGGATCACCGTGGACGGGGACGATCGCGATGGCCTCGCGCTGCTGCCGGGCACCGATTTCCAGGACGGAGTGATCGAGGCAGACATCGCCCTGAAGACCACCACGCCGCAGGGTGTCCGTTATCCAGGCTTTGTCGGGATCGCCTTCCGCGTCAGGCCCGATGCATCGCATTACGAGTTGTTCTATCTGAGGCCGGGGAACTCCGAGGCGCCGGATCAGGCCATGCGAAACCATGCAGTCCAGTACGTCTCGGAGCCGGGCTTCGGATGGTATCGACTGCGCCGGGAATGGCCCTGGGTTTACGAGTCTCATGCGGAATTGGCGAAGGAGGCCTGGACAAAAGTGCGGATCGAGGTGGCGGGCCGCGCCGCGAAACTCTATCTAAACGGATCGGCCAAGCCGAGTCTGGTGGTGGACGGCTTGAAGGGAGAAGACCTGCATGGCGCCGTAGGGCTGTGGGGCTTCACCTACGAGGAAGCATATTTCTCAAACGTGCGGATTACGCCCGCCGTGCCGCAGAGTCTGAAAAACGGTTCTGATGTCGCCGGTTCGTGGGACATGCAGTATTCCAGCGACGCGGGAGGGATGGGCGCGCTCATGAAGTTACAACGCGATGGAAACCAAGTAACCGGAACATGGTCCGGCCCGTTGGGAGACGATCGTGCGATAACCGGCACTTGGTGGAACGGTTACGTGGAACTCTCGTTCGCGGGTGAGTGGCCCAAGGAGAGCCGTAACGGCGCACCGGGGCCGGTAACCGCGCTCCTGGCCGGTTGGATTGACGGCGATTCCGGCAAAGGGCGGATGCGCGTGGAAGGGCGTTCCGACGGCGTGTGGGTGGCGAAGCGTAAGGAGTAAGCACCGGTTTTCCCGGCGCATTCAGCACCCTGCTAGGCAGCCTTCACCATGTGATGGGGGTCGATCACGAACTTCTTGGCAGCACCGCGGTCGAAGTCCCGATAACCTTCGGCGGCCTGGTCGAGAGAGATGACCTCGACATTCACGGCCTTGGCGATCTGGATCTTGTCGTGCAAGATGGCCTGCATCAGCTGGCGGTGATAGCGCATAACCGGACATTGGCCGGTGGTAAAAGCATGAGACTTTGCCCACCCAAGTCCGATGCGAATGCTCAGGTTGCCGGTCTTAGCCGCGTCGTCCACGCCGCCCGGGTCGTCTGTCACGTAGAGACCCGGTATCCCAAGCGCTCCTCCCGCGCGTGTGATCGTCATCAGCGAATTCAGCACCGTCGCGGGCCGTTCCACCGCGGCTTCCGCTCCGTGCCCACGGGCTTCAAATCCAACACAATCGACCGCACAATCCACTTCCGGGACGCCGACAATCTGGTCAATTTGCTCGGCAAGCGAAGCCGTTTTCTTCAGATCGACTGTTTGACATCCGAAACTCCGCGCCTGTGCCAGACGCTCCTCGATCAGGTCTCCGACAATGACCACTGCGGCGCCAAGCAAATGGCAGGCAGCAGCCGACGCCAGGCCCACTGGTCCCGCACCGGCCACGTACACGATGGTTCCGGGACCGACGCCCGCCGTGACCGCGCCGTGATAGCCAGTCGGAAAGATGTCCGAAAGAAGCGTCAGGTCCCTAATCTTTGCCATGGCCTGCGCCTTGTCGGGGAATTTGAGCAGGTTGAAATCAGCATACGGGCACATCACGTACTCCGCTTGGCCTCCGACCCATCCGCCCATATCGACGTATCCGTACGCTGCGCCGGGGCGCGCAGGGTTCACGTTGAGGCAAATGCCGGTTCTCCCTTCTTTGCAGTTGCGGCATCTCCCACACGCGATGTTGAACGGAACGGAGACGAGGTCACCCGCTTTGATGAACTCGACGTCGCGCCCCGCCTCGATCACCTCACCAGTTATTTCATGCCCCAGAATTAATCCCTTGGGGGCGGTTGTACGCCCACGGACCATATGTTGGTCGCTACCGCAGATGTTCGTGGTAACAATCTTCAAAATAACGCCGTGCTCGCATTTACGAGCGCCGAGGGCTAACTCCGGGAAGTCAATCGAATGAATCTCTACTTTGCCGGGTCCCATGTAAGCGACCCCTCGATTGGACGTGGCCATGTCTAGTTGCTCCTTCTACAGAACTTCGGGCGGTGAACATAACATCAAGTCTTAGCGGGGGTGTCAAGTCGTGCTGATCGATAAGCAGAGGGTTCTCGTAGTTTTCTCAGGTACATGCCACTTCGCCCAGTGCTTGCCGTGCCATCGGCGGCAGCGTCACCAATAATGACCCCTCCTGCTGCACAGTCCCCGTGATGCAGTAACTTTCCATTGTGTATGTCCTGTCGGAGGTCGACAACGTGACCACGAAAATACGTCTCATCTCAGCCCGTCATGCGACTCAGGCTGAGATCCGCCAATATGCTGTAAAATGAGGCTTATGAATGATCGGTCCGTCGAAGATGACGAGATGCCTGCCGAGATCGATTTCAGCAACGGAGTTCGCGGTCTGCACCACATTCCGTCAACGGCGAAGGTTTTCTTACCGGCGTCGATCGAGCGAAGCGCTTGGG
>JBAUOG010001274.1:0-2283 GCA_049579625.1 Bryobacteraceae bacterium | reverse complement strand
CATAAAAACTTCCGAGGTTATGAGATCCGGTATGTAGTCGCCCAGAAAACCCGCGCCGGAGCCTAACTCAAGAACCCTGCCGGGCCCCTCGGGCACGCAGTCGGCTATGGCCCGATACCACTCGTCGTAGATCCGCCGCAGGAATCCATTGCCCTGAATAATGTCACGGCGCAACTGCGTCGTCAGTGGATCGTCGAGGCTGAGGCCGTGGGTGGCGGGGTGTGCTAGGAGTTGCTTAATTCCCTGAATCATTGCCAGCTGGTATCTAGTTTCCTTCCTAGACAAGCGTTCTCAGCCTTGGATCGAACCTTCTTATTATGCACGCCGGCTCTATATCGCCCGACTGTCCAACACTCACACATCGCAGGGCACCCTCACCACGGTTTCTGAAGTCGCTCCGTCTACACTGGCGATAGGCCTTTCGCGTGCTCTTTCTCCGTTATTTGCTCTTTCGACACGGCTATCTGTTTGTGTTCTTGTACGTTTTCGGTGTTCAAGCGGGCATCCCCATCCCGGCAGATCCAATGCTGCTGGTTATGGGAGCGATTGTTGGGGAAGGGCGCTATTCGCTTTGGTTGACCCTGTTGACCGGTATGTCCGCCGCACTCTTGGGAGACCTGATCTGGTATGAGGCGGGGCGCCGCCGAGGCACGTCAGTTCTGAAGATACTCTGCCGGCTCTCGCTGGAACCCGACACATGCGTGCGAAAGACCGAGGATGCTTTTGGTCGAAGGGGCGCGCGCACCTTGCTTTTTGCTAAGTTCGTCCCGGGGTTGAGTTTGGTCTCCGTCCCAATGGCCGGTGTCATCCGTATGCCCCGAAGCCGGTTCTTGCTGTATGACGTGACGGGCTGCGCACTTTGGGTTTCTGCCTATGTCTTCACCGGACTCCTATTCCGAAAACAGGTGCAGGCCGTGATGGACATGTTTGCCCAGTTGGGGCGTTGGGGCGGCATCCTGCTGATCACGTTACTCGCGCTGTACTTGGGCTTCAAGTACTTTCAACGCTGGCGTTTCTTGCGCGATTTCCGCGTGAACCGTCTGTCGCCGCAGAAACTGCGCGAAATGCTAGATGCAGGCGCGCGCCTCACCGTCGTCGATCTGCGTCACCCGCTGGAGGTGGAGCGAGATGGCTTCAAACTGGCTGGGGCTCTCCTGATGCGACCCGACGAATTGCGTGCCCGGTCGCACGAGATTCCTCGCGATCAGGAAATGATTCTGTATTGCACTTGACCGAACGAAGCGACCAGCGCCCGTGCGGCGCTTCAACTGCGAAGTGCTGGATTCAAGAAGGTTCGGCCCCTGGAGGGTGGTCTGGAAGCCTGGCGCGCGCTGGGTTATCCGATGGAGCCGGTTGAACTGGAGCGCCTCGCACAGTAAGCTCTAGCGCTTCGGCGCGATGACCCGGCTCGATCGTTTACCGAACCACCCCGGGTGCAGCTTTTTCAGCTGTTGCGACGCCGTTTTCACCCACGAGTCGCGTCCACTCTTCGCGGTCTTGAACGCCTTCCAGGCTGGTCACCAAAGATCCGTCCAGTGTCGTCGTGAAGAAACCGTTGTCCCCTTCGCCAGCCACGTGACCACTATTCGAAATCACCAGGTGGCATTTGGTCCACTTCGCCTGAAGAACCTTCTGGTAGGCCCCGAAGAACTTCCTGGCCTGCTCCGGGCTGTCCCACTCGGAGACGTATTCAAGCAAAGGGGTTCGCTCCTTGCCCATCTCCAAAATCTTGTACTTCCCGCCCTTCAAATGCGGCGTAAGCTCGGCTGCCACCAGCTTACCTAGATACTGTTCCAATAGGATGGCATGGTCGAACTCCCCCATCGTTCCTTCGACCAATAGCCGTTGCTTTCCGTCCAGCTTCCACGAAGGCAGCCCCGGCTTTGTTGCCAGCTCGTGGGCAAAGTAGCGCTCCGGATGGATGATCTGGCTCGAATCTTTTGGCGGGTCGGTAAACACCGCGGCGAACGCTTTCTTGCCCATCTTCTTGTAGACTGCGTCGAAAAACAGCGTCCCCTCCGAGTAAGGGAACAGCAGCGAGCGCTGAATATATAGGGGAGATCCATTCAGTACCGGGTACTGCCCGGTGCTGGAGTCCGAACTGTCTGTCACTTGCTTCAGCATCTCCGCGGTGGGAGCCGCGTCGGCACCGGATTTCTTATTCTGGTAAGCCACCATTAACCATGTGGCTTGTCCCTCAACCACTGCCGTATGGGCCAAGTTCTCGTCGTCATTGGTCGGGCCCTCCTCCATGAACTTCTCCATGTTGAAGTGCTGGTCGAC
>JBAUOG010001273.1:0-14151 GCA_049579625.1 Bryobacteraceae bacterium | reverse complement strand
TTTCGGGGCAGGGGATTGTGCGCGATTGCGATATTGAACCTGGCAACGCTGGGATTCGCGCAGTCGCCGGAGATCTCGATCACCAACCCGCCGCCGGTTCCCGTCGTGGGCGAGATCCTGAAGCCGTTCCAACTCCAGCGCCGCATTGTTTCGCCGGCCACGCTGACCAACACGCAGCGTCTCGAATCGCTGGTCCGCGCCGGCAGTCTCTATCTCTCGGTCCAGGACGTAATTGCGCTGGTGCTGGAGAACAACATCGACATCGCGATTCAGCGATACGGGCCGCCACTTGCGCGGGAAGTTCTGCGGCGCGCCCAAGGCGGTGGATTTCTGCGCAGCGTCGGTGTCCCGATCTACCCCGGTCCAGCGAGCGTCAGCTTGGCCGGCGTCAGCGCGAACGCGGTTGGTCTATCCGAGAGCGGATCGGGCGTGGGCTCCGGCGGCGGCATCGTCATCCAGATTGGAACTCCTCCGCCGAATCTCGACCCATATTACTTTGCATATGGGAATTTCGCGCACAACACCACTCCCTTAAGCAATACGTTTCTGAGCCAGGTGAATTCGCTTCAGAACGACAACATTACGTTTCAGACCGGCTACGGCCAGTCATTCCTCACTGGGACCAGCGGTCAGCTTACATACACCACATATCGCAGTTCCCTGAATAGTCCGGCGAATAGCCTGAACCCTTACACGGCTGGTTCGCTCGATTTGTACATCACGCAAAACCTGCTGCAAGGCTTCAGCAAAGCCGTGAACAACCGGAACATCCGCGTGGCCAGGAACAATATGAAGGTGACGGATCTTCAAGTCAAGCTGCAGGTGATTACGACTGTCTCCGCGGTGCTCAATCTTTACTGGGATCTGGTGAGCTTTAATGAGGCGCTGCGTATTCAACAGCAGGCGCTCGAGACGGCTGAAAAGCTGCTGGACGACAACAAGAAGCAGGTGGCTCTCGGCACCTTGCCTGCGATTGAAGTGACACGCGCTTCGGCCGAAGTCTCCTCCGCGAAAGAAAACCTGCTAATAGCGCAAACCAACGTGGGACAGCAGGAAACGGTGCTGAAGAACGCGCTGAGCCGGAATGGAGTGGCGAGTCCCTGGCTCGACGATGTGCACATCATCACGCTTGATCACATTGTGGTGCCGGATAAGGAGGAGTTGCCGCCGATTGGCGAGTTACTGCAGCAGGCGCTGGCGAGCCGCCCGGAATTGGAGCGCACCCGGGTCAATATCCAAAGCACGATCATCAATCTGGGCGGCACTAAGAACGCGCTGATGCCCAACTTCCAGGCTTTCGCCGAATTCACCAATAACGGCTTAACGGGCCAAGCCAATGCTTTATCGAACGGTCAGGCTCCGCCGCCCGATCCTTATCTGGTGGGTGGCTACTCCAACATGCTGGCGCAAATCTTCCGGCGCAACTTTCCCAATTACTCAGTCGGCTTCTCGCTCAACATCCCCTTCCGCAACCGCGCCGCGCAGGGTGATTACGTGGCTGATCAGCTCGCACTGCGGCAGGCCGAGTTGCAGATGCAGCGAAGCATGAATCAGGTCCGTGTGGATGTGAAGAATGCAGTCATCGGTTTGCAGCAGGCGCGCGCGAGGTATGAGACGGCCCGCGCGACTCGGGTGCTGGCTCAGCAGACGCTGGAAGCGGAAGAGAACCGCTTCCGATTCGGGCAATCGACCATCGCGCTGGTGGTGCAGTCACGCCGCGATCTGGCGACCACTCAGAGTGCGGAAGTGGAATCCATGGCCAACTACACCCATGCCCGCATTGCGTTTGACGATGCGGTGGGGCAGACGCTGGAGAAGAACGGCATCTCGCTGGAGGAAGCAGCCACCGGCCGGGTGGCGAGAGTATCGACGATTCCGGACGAGTTGGGAAAGCCCAGCCAACCTAAGTGAGGAGCAAGACGATGAATTATCGACAACCGATTGCAATCCTCCTTGCCTGGTGCTGCGCCCTGGCCCCGCTGACGGCGCAAGAAGCCGTGGTCTCCGTTGAAAAGCCGGATGCGCCGTTTATTGTCCGACCCTACTTGCCCACCCATGTGCCCCCGGTGGACCTGAGAGACTCGAGCCGGCTCGGCAAATTGATTCGAGCTGGAAAGCTGTACCTCACACTGCAGGATGCGATTGCGCTGGCGATCGAGAACAATCTGGATCTGGAAGTGGATCGCTATGGTCCATTAGCCGCTGACTGGCAACTGGAACGAGCCGAAGCGGGCGGTCCGCTGAAGGGTGTCACCAGCGGCAATTCGGTGGTGAATCAGGCCACCAGCGGCCAAGGAGTCGTAGGAAGCCAGATCAGCGCCGGTTTGTCGAACCAAAACAACAACGGGACGAATTCGGGAGGCAATGCGATTGTGTCGCAGATTGGTCCCATCAGCCCCAACCTCGATGCGGTCGTGCAGAATGCTACGGCGTTCTCGCACATTACGACGCCACAGCCGAATCAGACACAAAGTCAAACCGCCGCGTTGGTTGATACGCACCATGTGTTCAACACGCTGCTGCAACAAGGCCTGATCACCGGCGGCTACGTGCAGGTCGCGGTGAACGAGTCGTATTTGAAGGAGAACACGCCCACCGACGTGTTGAACCCATCCGACGCTCCGGTGGCGCAGTTTTACTTCCGGCACAATTTTCTGAACGGTTTTGGGCCAAGTGTCAACAACCGCTTCATTCGCGTGGCGCGTGTGGGCGTGATCTCAGCGCAGGAGACATTCAAGTCACAATTGCTGAATATCGTGGTCACCACGCTGAACCTGTATTGGGATCTGGTGACGGACAACGAAGACTTGAAGGCCCGACAGCGCACGCTCCAGACGGCCCAGAAGTTTTTTGACGATACGAAAGCGCAGATTGGACTAGGCGTGGTGGCTCGCGTGGAGGAACTCCGAGCGCAGGCCGAGTTGACGACCCGCCAACAGGAAGTTTCGATTTCGCAGGCGGCCGTGCGGCAACAGGAGAACCTCCTGAAGAACCAGATCAGCCGCAGTGGATTCGCCGACCCGGTGTTCGACAGCGCGGAGATTGTCACCCTGGACAGCATCCAAGTGCCGGAACAGGATAGCCTGCCGCCGTTGCGCGAGCTGGTGGCGCGGGCGCTGGCCAAGAGGCCTGACGTGGAGCTAGCCAGGCTGTCGCAACAATCGGCCGAGATTTCCGCAATCGGTACACAAAATGGTTTGCTGCCCAGCCTGCAGGGCCTGGTCTCGGAATTGAATGCCGGCTTAGCCGGCACGGCCGTGCCGCAGCCCGGCGGCCCACAGGCGCAAGCGGATCCCTATTTTGTCGGAGGCCTGGGCACTGCGTTCGGACAGGTGGTCCGCCGCAACTTCCCGAATGAGCGCGCGGCGGTGTATTTCCAGGGCAACATAGGCAATCACATCGCCCAGGGCGACTACGGGGTGGACCAGTTGCAGTTGCGGCAGGGCGAGCTGGTGAACCGGCGCAGTTTGAATCAAATCGTGGTGGATGTTTCGAACCAGGTGATTGCCCTGCGGCAAGCCCGAGCGCGCTACTCGACCGCTGTCGAAACCCGTCTACTCCAGGAGCAGTTGCTTGAAAAAGAGCAGCAGAAATTCTCACTGGGAGTCTCTTCGGTGAACGAGCTGATCGCCTTGCAGCGGACTTTGGCTGCCGCCCGTGTCACGGAGGTGGCCGCCTTGAGCGTCTACAGCCATGCACACATTTCGCTCGATCAGGTCGTGGGTGAAACGCTGGAGAACAACAACGTAGTGACGGCGGATGCACTCAAGGGGCAGATGCCTCGAGAATCCAAGCTGCCGCCCGAGGCAGGGAAGTGACCGGACTCAGGCGTTGGAGTGGGTAGTCGCCGAATTCAATGCCGCGTTCAAGGACCCCTGGCGGTAGCCCTCCAGGTCGATGGTCACATACAGAAAGCCCAGCAGTTTGAATATCGCGGTGAGTGCACCGAAAATCTCGGGCGTCAGTGCTTTGGGTAACTCCTCCTTGGCGATCTCAATGCGCACCAGTTCGCCGTGGAATCGCACCCGGAACTGCCGGAAGCCGAGCGACTTGATGGCCTCCTCCCCCTGTTCGATCGTCTTGATGGTTTCAACCGTGACCGGCGTGCCATACGGAACACGGGAGCTGAGGCACGCGGCGGCGGGGCGGTCCCAGGTGGAGAGCCCGGCGCGCCGGGATAACTCGCGGATCTCAGCCTTGGTCAGCCCAGCCTCGACCAGCGGCGCCTTCACCTGGTGCAGCTTGGCGGCGCGTTGTCCGGGCCGGTAGTCGCTCAGGTCGTCGCGATTAACGCCATAGATGATGTGGTCGTAGCCATGCTCGGCCGAGAACGCTTCCAGCTGCGCAAACAGTTCGTCCTTGCAGTGGAAGCAGCGGTTCTGGTCGTTCTTGACGTAGTCGGGGTTTTCGAACTCGTGGGTGTCGATGTACTGGTGCCGGAAGCCGCACTCCTGCGCAAAAGCTTCGGCATCGCGTTTGTGTGATTCAGGGATCGATGCCGAATCGGCGGTTACGGCGACGGATGCCTCGCCCAGCACCCGGTTTGCCGCCCATGCCAGATACGCGGAATCCGTGCCGCCTGAGTACGCGACGATTACTCGCCGCAAATCGCGCAGCAGGGAAAAAAGGCGTCGCTCCTTGGCGTCGAGTTCCGCGATGTCCAGCTTTGCGGGCTGGGCTTGGAGCGAGACGAGAGCAGACATACCCGAAGTATAGCCCGCTCGGAACGGCAAGGGCGCGATAGGTTCACATCGCCGGCAGCAAAAGAAAAGCCCCCGGGGACGACGCCCAGGGGCTTGGTTCCTTCGGACAGGATTACGACTTCTTGACGGGCTTCTTACCCTTCTTGGGCGGTGCGGCAGCTTTCTTCAAGCTGGGCACTTCGGGATCCTTGAAGACCAGCATGAAGGGCTCCTTGACGAAGCTGTCAGCGACACCGTCGAATTCCAACACATCGCCCGCCTTCACTGGCGAAGTTACGGCGTCTTCGAACGTCAGCGTTGCGTCTGGCTTGGTTGGGTCGAAAACGCCAAGGACGATCTTGGTGGGTTTGTCGGCCGGATCCGTCGAGATGACGGTGCCCTTGAAATACTTGATACCGTTCGCGCCGCCGGGGATCTCGGCGTCCTTCACGTTTGCATCGAAATAGCTCTGGCCCTGGTCGCCGATCAGGCTTTGCTGAATGGCGTACCACATTTTCAGCGCGGGGTCGGCGTCCAGCTTCTTCTGCAGTTCGCCACTTTCCTGGTTTGCCTTATCGGCGGTACTCACAATCTTGAAATCAGCGGGTGGGTTTGCGTTTGTTTTGGCAGTTGCGAGAACTGCATCGGCACCGTCAGCGCCACCGTGGTATTGAGCGTAAATCTTGTTGAAATAGGCGAGCACCTGGGGGCGACCGGTCGGAGGTAAGGCGCCGGGGCCGTCATAGGCGGCTGCGCGAGCGTAATAGAATAACGCGTCCTGATACTTCTTATCGGCTAACAGCACGCCGGCCAGCGAGTAGGCACTCTGGCCGTTCTCGGAATTGAGGCCAACGCTTGTCTTGTATTCCGACTCCGCTGTCGCGTAGTCCTTTTTGATGGTCGCTTCCCAGCCGAGAGCGTTATGGGCGACAGCCAGTGTCGTGTTCTTGGCTTTCGTCCACTGCTCATCGGTCATCTTAGACTCCTTCTTCTTGGCGTCGCTGAAGGCGGTGTCGATGTTGTCAATCACGCCGTGGGCTGCCGAGTCGACGGTCGCGAGCTGGTCGGCATTAGCGCTGGAACCATACACGCCGGGTCCGTAGTAGCAGATGTAATACAGCGAGGTGAAGTCCTTCGGATCGAGCTTCAGCATCTGCTTGGCGTAGTCAACAGTCTTCGCCGGTTGGCCAGCCTGCGCTGTCGTGGCTACGTAGAACTGCAAACGCTCCTTGGCATAATCCGTGGTCGGATACTTATCCTGCCACTGGTTCAGGAGTTCCAAGCGCTTCGCGGGATCGGAAGCCTGGGTGATAGAGACATACAGATCGTACTCTGCGCGGTCTTTCCAGTTCTTGGCCGGAGCGGCTGCATCTTGTGCACGCAGCACGGGTGTATAGCCAACAACTGATAGCGAAAGCGCGAGAGCTGCGACGGCGGCAGCTGACTTCGTTGCTCTCAATAAACTAAACTGCACGACAACCTCCCGAAGGACAAAATATAAGCGAAATCCAGAATAACGTGAACGGGTACCGGAATCCCTCATCGCTCGGCTTCGATCCCATTCAATCTGGTTCTTTAGCATCCCAGACTATTATGCGACGTGGCACTGCAACTTGCGGTAGAACAAACGTCGCCCGAGAGACAAGGCGGCGCAAAGAACAGCGATTGGAAGCGCAAAGCGGAGTATAACGGAATCCTGCTTTAAGTCGCAACATTTCTATAGGCTTGGATGCATAGTCGTTCGATCTTGTTCCCTATCCTCACACCTGGATTTGCGGGATGCAACGTTAAAACCGCTTCAAGTGCAACTTTGGCGCTCGGATGGGACCTTGGTCCAGTCTTGCCTAGTGTGTCGCGTGGTAAAGAGCGCTTGCCGACCGCCAATCCGGTGCATGCTATGATCCACGTTTCGATGCACGTCCTTGATCTGGCGGTGATTGTCGCGTACCTGGTCGGGATCACCTGGTTTGGCACGCGATTCAAGAAAAGCCAGCGGTCGCTGAAGGACTACTTCCTGGGTGGCCGGAATGCCCCCTGGTGGGCCATTTCGTTTTCGATCGTCTCCGCCGAGACCAGCACCTTGACGGTCATCGGGACGCCGGCGCTGGCGTTTGCGGGTAACTACGGATTCCTCCAGTTGATCATGGGGTACCTGTTAGGCCGTATCGTCATCTCTCTCCTGTTCCTGCCCCAGTATTTTCGTGGGGAGTTGTTCACCGCTTACGAACTGATGGAGCGCCGCTTTGGAACCAGAATCCGTAAATTTACCGCCGGCACGTTCCTGTTGCTGCGGGCGATGGCCGAAGGGGTACGCGTTTTTGCTGTTTCAATCGTGATTTCGGTGATCCTGCGCACGGGCGAGGTGGCTTCCATTCTGGTGATCGTCTGCCTGACCTTGCTCTACACGTTTGAGGGCGGCATGACGGCGGTCATCTGGACGGATGTCGTGCAGATGGTGCTGTACGTAGGCGGGGCGTTACTGAGTTTCTGGGTCATGCTGGACAAGATTCCCGGCGGCTGGGGCCATGTGGCGGCAGTCGGTCAGGCGGCGAACAAGTTCCAGGTATTCGACTTTCGTTTCTCGCTGACGGCCGCGTTCTTCATGAGGAGCTACAGTTTCTGGGCCGGCCTGATCGGGGGTTGTTTTCTGACAACCGCCAGCCATGGAACCGAACAATTGCTGGTGCAGCGCCTGCTTTCGGCCAGGAGCGAACGGGAAAGCCGGCTAGCTCTTTTGTCGAGTTGGGCCGTGATTTTCTTCCAGTTCACGCTTTTTCTGGTGATCGGCACCATCCTGTACGTGGACTATCGCGACAAAGGCTGGGCGGCGCCCCAGGTCGCTGAGCGAATCTACCCCGACTTTGTCTGGAATAACCTCCCGGCGGGTGTGGCCGGACTGGTGATGGCGGCCATTCTGGCTGCTGCTATGTCGAACCTGAGCGCGGCCTTGAACGCACTGGCTTCAACCACCGTGATGGACTTTCTGAAAGCCTGGTCGCGGGCGGTGCGGCCGGAGAGTCACTATCTGAAACTGGCGAAAATGGCAACTATCCTATGGGGGGTAGTGCTCTTCGGGATTGGTTTACTGGCTCGCCACTGGGGGCGGGTGCTGGAAGCGGGGCTTTCCATTGCTTCCGTCCTCTATGGAGCCCTGCTGGGCGTGTTTTTGCTGGGCTTGCTGACGAAGCGCCCAGGGGAACCAGCCGCGATGATCGGGATGGTGGCCGGGTTCGTGGCGACCTTTGCCGTGCGAGGTCACGTCGCCTATACCTGGTTCGTGCTGGTGGGTTCGACGGTCACCTTCGCGGTGGGCTGGGCGGCGGGGTTCTTTTTTCCCGAGACCAGGCGCGAGCAGGAACTGGCGGCTATAGCGGGCGGATAGCGTTTCGAGCGGACAAAAGAATAAAGAATATAGGGACGACCCGGTTCATGGAACAGAAGCCACAAGTGACGACCTATTCAACGGTGACATCCCGTGCCGCGGCGGCCCACCCGCAACCTGCTCTGCGACGGGCGCTGGGGCTATGGGGCGCCGTCTCGATCGTAGTCGGGACCGTCATCGGGAGCGGCATTTTCCTGGTGCCCACGCGAATGATCAGCCTCGTCGGCTCGGTCCAGACGCTGTTTGTGGTTTGGATTGTGGCGGGCGTGCTCAGCTTGTTTGGCGCGCTAACCTATGCGGAACTCGCCGCCGCCATGCCGGAAGCGGGTGGCGAATATGTCTACCTCACAGAGGCCTATGGCCCCTTCTGGGGCTTCGTGTACGGCTGGACGCAGATGTGGGTGGCGAAGAGCGGGTCCATCGCCACGCTGGCAGCGGGCTTTTACACCTACCTGACCGTGTTCTATCCGTCACTTGGAAAGCCTGTGGTTGTGTTCCCCTATCACATTGGACCCGATAGCAGCTTACTGGAGATTCACTACGGGCAATTAGTGGCGATTGTTCTGATAATGGTGCTGGCCGGCATCAACTACCTCGGGGTTGAGGCTGGCGGCGCCCTTCAGATTGCGGTGACCGTCTTAAAGATGGTTCTGATTGGCGGCGTCATCGTGGTCGGCCTCTTCGCGGGAAAGGGCGATTTTTCGCATCTCGCACAATCGATCCCGGCGGGCACCGCCGGCGCGGCTGGCTTTCTCTTGGCAATGGTCAGCGCCTTGTGGGCCTATGACGGGTGGAACAACGTCAGCATGGTTTCCTCCGAGATCAAAGAGCCGCAGCGAAACCTCCCCAAGGCGCTGATCTTTGGCACCATGGCGGTGATCGCTACGTATTTGCTGATCAATGTGGCGTACTTCTACGTGCTCAGCCCGCAGCAGGTGTCGCAAAGCCCCAGACTCGCGGCGGACATGATGACGACCATCTTTGGGCCGGCTGCCGGACGTGCCGTGACAATCGCAGTCTTAATCTCGATTTTAGCCGCACTGAATGGATCGATCCTGACTGGAGCTCGGGTGCCCTATGCGATGGCAAGGGGTGGGCTCTTTTTTCACTCGATCGCCAAAGTCCATCCACGGTTCCGAACGCCCGGCAATTCGATGGTTGCCCTGTGCCTCTGGTCGTGCCTGGTGCTGCTCAGCGGGTGGTTCGACCAGCTGTATACTTTTGTCATTTTTGGCAGCTGGATTTTATACCTAATGACTGCTGCTTCGGTGTTCGTTCTGCGAAGGAAAAGACCCGACCTCCCGCGCCCCTATCGCGTCGTGGGTTATCCCGTAGTGCCAGTACTTTTCGTACTGGTGGCGCTACTTCTTCTGGGCAATACACTCCAAAAATCTCCACGTGAATCGCTGATGGGATTAGCTCTGATGGCCCTCGGCATTCCGTTTTATCTTTACTGGAAAGGCCACCCCAGGAGCGGGACGACCGCAACGATTTCAGAAAGTAACAGATAGTCCTAGGACTTTTCACTTTGTTCCGATGTCGTTGTTCACTTGAGTTTCATGAAAAGGGGCTTTAAACTTCCCTTTAATAGCATCGGGGCCATCCACGAATTAAGAAGCATGAAGATCTCAAAAAAACAGTGACGATCGTGGCTGCCCGGTCCTGTGGGCTAACGCGGAAAGCGAGGACAAGAAGCTTGGATATTGACAAAATGCTAGCTGATTTGCGCCTGGAGCGTGAACAGATTGAAGAAGCGATTCTGACACTGGAGAGACTGGCGCGGGGTAGGGGACGCCGGCGTGGCCGTCCGCCGTCATGGCTTAAGGACGCGACCGCAGCCGCCGCAGCGGAAATCTCAGGCACTGACATCGGAGCGAGCGAGCCCAAGCGAAGAGGTAGGCCGCCAGGTGTCAAGTCAGGGGCTCAACCCGCGGAGCTTTAAATCAATTCTGCAAGGGCGCGAGGTTCCCCATCGAAAGGGAGGCTGGACAACCTGTCAAGCCTCCGCCCGGTTTGAGGGAGCATTCTTGGACGTTACTGAACAAGCGGCGGAGCACCTATACGGCGTGCTCCTCAGCTCATCGGGGACACCCCGGCCTGATGTCGTGCTCACTTCCAGCGTCTCAAAGCGCCGGCGGAGCGCCAGCTCGCCGGGGCGCGCTGTAGGCGTGTCGCCAAACGCGACAAAGCAGGAGCGCCGGAGTGCACAACGAGCAATGATGAAAAAGATGTTGCCACCACGGGCATTCTCAGAGCAACCGACTGCTCAAACAGGAGCGGACCCGCCACAACGGGTATTTTCAGTGCAACCCCGACCGTAAGCCCTCTACGATTCTGGATCATTCTTCGACGGAGCGCTTTACGACCTTCTCTAGTCTGCGTACGAGTAACGGGCACCACAGGCCCCCAAAACTACACATTTCCGGTAGCCCAACCGATGAGGAGGGTAGGACGAACCTCCTTCACGGAACAAACATGTTTTCATTGATCGGGATTGCAGTGGTTATCGGTGCGATTCTAGCGGGCTATCTCATGGAAAAGGGCAACCTGCTGGTCTTGCTTCAGCCGGCTGAACTGGTGATCATTGGCGGCGCGGCAGTGGGCACCCTCCTGATCGCCAATCCGATCCACATCCTTAAACAAATAGTCGCTGGGCTCATGATGATTCTGAAGGGGTCTCCCTACACCAAGAAGACCTACGGCGAGGCGCTGAACATGCTCAACGAGCTGTTCCAACTGGCGAGGCGTGAAGGGCCAGCCAAGCTCGAGGAACAAATCGAGGAGCCGGAGAAGAGTCCCGTCTTCCAGAAGTATCCGACTTTTATCAAGAATCACTTCGCGGTGGATTACGTCTGCGATACCTTGCGCATGTCGCTCGCTGGCAACGTGACGCCCTTCGACATGGATCTGCTTATGGAGAGCGACGCCGACGTGCATCATCACGAGGAATCCATTCCGGTGGCTGCACTGACCACAGTCGCGGATGCGCTACCGGGCTTGGGTATTGTGGCAGCCGTGCTGGGCGTGGTCATCACGATGGGGGCTCTGGGCGGTCCGCCGGAGGAGATCGGCCATAAGGTTGCGGCAGCACTGGTGGGCACATTCCTGGGCATTCTCCTCTGCTATGGATTCTTGGGACCACTGGCCTCGAACGTAAGCAAGATCAACGACGAAGCGAACGACTACTATCGCGTCCTGCGGCACGGCGTGGTCGGTTATCTGCGCGGGTTACCCCCGATTCTGGCGGCCGAGAACGCCCGGCGATTAATTCCCGTCCACGTCCGTCCATCAATGAAGGAAATGGAAGCTTCCTTCAAGGAAGCCAAGGGTGGCGCAGGCGCCGAGGCTAAGCCCGAAGGTGAACCGGTCAATGCCTGACCCCAGGTCTTCAGCGCCGATTATCATCCGCAGGAAAGTCATTCACGGCGGGCATCACGGCGGTGCCTGGAAAGTCGCCTACGCCGATTTCGTCACCGCGATGATGGCGCTGTTCATTGTCCTCTGGCTCCTGGCCAGCAGTGAACAAGTTAAGAAGGCCGTGGCGAGCTATTTTCTGGACCCCATGGGGAAAACCAGGGAACTTGGCAGCGGCTTGGTGGGATCGGGTGAGTCCATGGCTTTCAGCAAGCAAGACCTCGACAAGCTGAAGAAGAAGCTCGAAGATTCACTCCGCAAAAAGATCCCCCACTTCGAAAAGCTGAAGGACCAAGTGGCGATCAGTATCACCGGCGAAGGGCTTCGCATTGAACTGCTGGAAAGCCAGAAAGGAGTTTTCTTTCAAAGCGGCAATGCCGATCCGACCGTGGCCGCCAAGGAAACGCTGACGATTCTCGCCCAGGAACTCGGCACGCTGCCGAACCATCTTTTGGTCGAAGGGCACACCGATGCGAAGCCGTTTGCCGCTGGGGACAAAGGCTATTCGAACTGGGATCTCTCTGCCGATCGGGCCAATGCGGCGCGCAAATTCTTGCAGCAGCATGGCGTCCGCCCGGACCAAGTTCGCCAAGTTCGTGGGTTCGCGGATCAGAACCTGCGCAATAAGGCGGATCCGAACGATGCCTCCAATCGCCGGGTTTCTGTGATTGTCCAGTATCTGGAGCCGGAAAGCATGACTCAAGTCTTTTCCGCTGCCAAAATGGCAGACCTCGCCGGACAGACCCCCGAGGCTGCGCCCGGTCCTGCACCCGTCAAGCCGGACGCAGGTTCTCCACTGGCAAACGCTCGTCCCGCTGATACGGCTTCCAAATCGGCGAGGCCCGCCATAGCAAGCCCCGGCACATCCCGGTAAGGGCTAAACTAGTTTAATACTTTAGGTAGACATAGCTAAGATATTGATTAAAAGAGATATACAATCATTCAATTTCAATCAACAGTTGAAGGGATGATCGACTACAGTTTCCCGGCACGGCCCAAAATGCCACGCTCCTTTTTCGGCAGGCGAGCAAGGGCATCGTTGGGAATGCCGAAGTTGGCCGAAAGCAGCGAGGCCGGATTCCCACCCAGCCAAGTGCCCAGCGAAATCTCCTGAAACTCGCCGCTATTGAATAGGATCAGCACCTCGGTCGGCTCATCACCAAGCTGCTCGATGTAGTGCCCGTACCCCTGTGGCACAAAGCCTACGTTCCCCGGTCCATATTCTTCCGTTCGCGTCCTTCCGTGTGATCCAAACACGGTCATGCGGGCGCGACCGTGAACATAATACTGCCATTCGTCGGCGTGCGGATGCCAGTGCAGCTCCCTCAGCCCGCCCGGTTTGAGGTTCATCTTCACGGCCGTCAGTGTGGTCTGAATTGGGAATTCCCTCGACGATACGATTCGCTCTGAGCCACCCTCAAACACTCGGGCCGGCGCCTGGTCTAGCCGATACTTATGCGACGATTGGCTTGGTTCCAGGTCGACGTTGCGGAGTTCCTCGATTGCCACGTCCGGAATGGCGCCGGGACCGATGTAGAGTTCCTTCTTCGGAAATTGCGCCAGCACCGCAGGCTCCACGTTGAGAACTCGGCCCGCTATTTTGGGATCTGTGTGTGCGATCCAGTCCGTGATACTGAACGTGCCGAACTCGGAAAAGTGTCCGTTGTCGAATCCCAGCAGGAAGTGGCATTCGCCAGGTCCCAGCCCTTGCAGAGCATGGCCATGCCCGCGCGGGAAATACCACGTGTCGCCCGGAATGAACTCGGCGATCTCAGATTGTCCGTTCGGAGCAATCACGGTCGCGCGGCAGCGGCCTTCGATGACGTACGCCCACTCGGCGGCCAGCGCATGCCAGTGGAGTTCACGGATGGCTCCCGGCTTCAGCCGCATCGAAACTCCTGCGATGCTCTGCGATACCGGGAACTCTTCCACAGTTGCTTCCTTGGCCGACCCAGACTCACCCACCCAGTGAGTCTGGCTTTCCAGGTCGTACTTCAGCACCGGAATCTCGGCGGCCTTCGGTGCTTCCGCCGAGGCAGACGTCCGCTCCGCCCCCGCCATGGCGAGAGGTGCAAAAGCCGCGCCCGGAAACATACGGCGAGTGAGTGATCCGCCGCTCTTCGATGTTTTAGCCATGCTGACTATTCAACCATTCTTGAAGCGTTCGTCGATCTCGACCTGATACCCAGCCACCAGCCGGTTGGTTTCATTCGCCATGCCGACCACCGCCATCAGCTCGGTAAACATATCGTTCGTCATGCCGGCCTTGCGCGCTCCCGCTGTATGCGAGGCGATACAGTACCCGCACTGGTTCGAAACGCTAACCGCGAGGTACACCAGTTCCTTGGTCAACGGGTCCAGCGCCCCCGGCGCCATAATTTGCTTGATGCTTTCCCAGGTCCGCCGCAACGTCGCCGGGTCGTGCGCGATCGCCTTCCAGAAGTTATTGATCCAGTCTGTCTGACGAATTCTCATAATGTCGTCATACACCGCCCTCACTTCTGGGCTGGCATCCGCATATTCCACGAGACCTAGAGTCGCCATATTCTCCTCCGATTGTGCCTCAGCAGCTTGGAAGAAGTCTTCGTGAATTCCGCATTGCATAGAATTACGGTGATGCAAATAACTGCGATTCAAGAAGCCCTGCGACAGGAGGGCCTGGACGGGTGGCTC
>JBAUOG010001272.1:0-3908 GCA_049579625.1 Bryobacteraceae bacterium | reverse complement strand
TCCAGCGTGTTAAGAAATTGATTGCACGCTGGTTAGCTTGGTATATGCGGCCATTACAGGAAGTCAATGCGTCCGTGAACCGCTCGCTCGAAGAAATCGTTGGCGCCCTGGACCACCTCTCTATGAACATGGTTGCCCGGGAGCGATTTTCCATCAACAAGGCTGCCTTAGGCGGCCGCAATACGGTTGATCGAGCCGCTGCCCAGTCCGAACACGCTACTGTTGTTAGGCTGGCGGCAATCGAACACCAGCTCGAGCTTTTGCAGGCGCAAGTAGAGTCGCTGGCCAGCTTAGGGAGAACACCGCATCCGCAAGGCCCTGCCCGCAGCGCCAACACAGCCGAGGAAAAACCACCCCGCGAGAGTTCGACGGCCCACCTCGATGCGGGCCCCGGAAGCGACAGAACAGCCTACGTTATCGGATTGTTCGGCACCGGACGTCAATACGTCAACGAAGTGATACGGCACAACATTGGAGAAAGAGCTAAGTATTTTAGAGATGGGATCCGGATACATCCAGGCCCGACACCCATGATCTACAGTGGCCATGCCACCATCCGGTATGTATCTCGTGGTCAGGAGTTGCCGGCCGTGACCGGCCGCCTATTGGAATCGGTCAGATTGGGATTTGCCGATCTGATTTTTCTGTATCGTCACCCCATCGACTCGTTGCTGACCAATTGGGTTTGGTGGCGCACGAAGCTTCGCGACGATAGAACCATCGGAGGTATTTCGGAGGTCTATAAGGACACGAACGATTTGTGTGCCGACCTGGAGCGGAACTTTTCGGAATTCGAGGCCTTCGCCGAGGGCGACCCTGATTTCTTCGCAGGTGTGCCTGGCCCTCGATTTCTGTCTTTTCAGGAGTTTGTTGAGGAAACTGAGCTTTATCGGCAATCTGCCACACTCGGCTTGCGGCTTGAGGACTTCATGACCGACCCGCTCAAAGAGTTTTCAAGGATCGTTGAAGTCATGTCGGTCGACCTCGACTTGAGCCGGTTATATTTAATCCCTCCCCGAAGCTTGCCTTACGGCTACTTGACCGCGAAAGAAAAGGTCCCGCGATTCAGGAACTTCATCAACGGGCTTGACGAGTTGACCAAAAGCCGGATTGACAAACTCGGCTATTGTCTGGAGCCGTAGGCTTGCAGGCTGCTGAAATAGGCTCCCACAGCCTGAAGGCCGTGCCACGGGTGGCCGCTCACTTATGGATAACACGTGGCACAGCCTTTAGCTCCATGCCACTTAGTTATTGAGCGGGCAAACATTCAAAAGGATTTATGTTGCTGGCAACGCAATCATCCATCTCGCCGGGGCCTTGCAAACGGGCAAACCTAACGTCGGCAGGAATGCCGACGCTGCACGCAAGACTGCGTGCGCCACAAAGAGTTCAATACCTACCGAAGGTCGAATAAGCTAAGTGACATTCGGCTTTAGCCTGTGAAGCAAGCCTGACCTCAGTCTTTCCGGCGCGCCGACCATGCGCGAGTGGCGTAGGTCGCCTTGATCGAACGCTGGCCGGCGACCCTTTGCCCGACAAAATCAAGGAATGCATCAAACTGCTGCTCGCCAAGCTGCACTCGCAACTCGTTGACGGAACGCCAAACCCCCAGATAGCGCTCAGGGGTCATGATGATGTCATGCCGGCCTTCAAGGTACACTACGTCTTCAAACCAGGGTGACGACCAAAGTCGCTCAGAAAGCGCTTCTTTCATGTCGGTAGATGCGCGCTTGATGTTTGGCCGCATAGCGCTTAAGTGCGCTTCGATCTCAACGAGGAGTGGATTCGCCTCTATCAGGCGGGCGTTCCATAGAGCCGTAAACCGCCCCTGTGGGCGCAGCAGACGATGAAACTCTCGAGTGGCTGCATCAAAATTGGTCCAGTGAAAGGAGGATGCCATTGTCAGCCAATCACTGGAAGCTGCTGGCATACCTGTTTGTTCGGCGTGGCCAGCCAGCCATCGAATGGTGGTATTTGCGCTATCCGCGATGCCGGCCAGCCGCATGGCGTCGTTAGGTTCGATGGCCGTAACTGACTTCACGCCCTTGCGGTAGACCATTCGCGTCCAGATGCCTGTCCCTGCACCCACGTCAACAAAGTCGACATCTGCCACAGGCTTATTGAGTAAGCCTAGTAGCGCGTCGAGCACGGACGGCGAGTAGTCCGGACGATGCCTTGAGTAGTCGTTGGCAAGCCCCGTGTAGTCGCCGGATTTTACGATGGCGCTCAAGTCTGCTGCATACCCATTACATTGTATATAGAACCATGAGTGGCCATTAGCACAGATGCGCAAGACCTATAGAGAAAAGAAATCGCCCGAGTACTGGATCTCACGATGGAACCAGATCCCCGTTGATGCGCCCGCGGAAGGGCACGACCGCTATCCGCTTCTGTATGCCAACATGGTCGTTCGCGACCGTGACGGTGAAGTTCTTGAACTCGGCTGCGGTCCCGGGCGCCTCCTGCGCTACTACCATGCGAAGGGCACAAAGATTGTTGGGGTAGACAATGTCGCGCCTGTCATAGCGAAGCTACAGGCATGCGATCCTCAACTGCGTGTCGTCCATGCAGACGGTCGCACACTGCCATTCGAGACCGGACGGTTCGCAACAGTTCTTTGCTTCGGCGTTTATCATAGCCTTGAGGATGATGTAGCCGCTGCCATCAGCGAAACGTTTCGGGTCCTTCGACCCGGTGGCCGCTTGTGTGCGGAGTTCCGTTCCGACAGCCTGCATAATCGGATGATCGACTACTATAAGGGGCACGGCAAGCACGCTACTGAGTTCCACAAATGGAATTATCGGCGGCAGGAAGCGCGGGCCATGCTCGAGCAAGCAGGCTTTCTTGTTGAGAGCGAGTATACGGCACTCAATATGCCACTGCTCTATCATGTGCCATTCTTGCGGCATCCATCGCAAAGGCGCAGCGATGAACACTCTGCCAGGGTTTCTGGCTATCGCCTGCGGGCGTGGCTCCAGACACTACATTCTGTCGGCCTGCGGCTCCTGCCCGGGTTGACCGCCAATGAGTACATCTTTGTTTGTCGCAAGCCCGGAGAACCTACCCCTGCACTCTAAAGTTGAGAGTCGCATGCGGGTGCTCCACAAGCTCGCCAAATTCTGGAGAAAATCGCCCCACGAAAAATGGGAGTCAACCAAGGCCACCATTCGCTACCACGTCGTCCACCCGCTGCGCTTGAAAGCCAATACGGCCCTCTTGAACCGGGGCTGGAGAATTCCTCACGTGGGGAACGATCGAACAGCATATGTGATCGGACTCTTTGGCACCGGGCGCTGGTACATCAATACGTTGTTACTCTACAACATCGGTGAAAGGGCCAACTACTTCAGGGATACACTCCAGTGCCATGCTGGCCCTACATCGATGATCTACAGCGGCCACGCCACGATGAAATACGTAAGCCGAATGCAACATCAGCCGGACGAAGCCAACCGCATTTTGGAATCAGTCCGGTCAGGTTCGGCCGATTTGATTTTTGTCTATCGTCATCCGCTCGATTCGCTGCTGACCAATTGGGTTTGGTGGCGGACCTATCTCCGTGAAAACAGATCGATCCTCGGCCTTTCTGACGTATATAGGAGCACCAGCGAACTTTGCACGGATCTGAACCAGAATTTTTCTGAGTTTGAATCGTTTGCCAGCGGCGATCCCGAATTTTTCGCGGGCGCTCCGGGGCCGCCCTTTCTCTCTTTCGCTGAATTTGTTGAGGAAACCGAGCTATACCTGCACGCTGCCACCCTTCCGTTGCGCCTGGAGGACTTTGCGACAGATCCGCTTGCGGGATTCCTCCGGATCGCTGGCGTCATGTCGGTTGAGCTGGTTCTGAGCCGGCTGCGGATAGCGCCTCCCAGGGCCACGCCTTACGGCCATCTAACTATCAGGGACAG
>JBAUOG010001271.1:0-1503 GCA_049579625.1 Bryobacteraceae bacterium | reverse complement strand
CCCCCAAGTGCTAATTGTCGACGAAGCTTTATCGGTGGGCGACATCTATTTCACGCAACGCTGTCTGCGCTATCTGCACCGCCTTCGCGAACGTGGCATCACGATGGTCATCGTGTCCCACTCGCCGGGGGAGTTGCGGGCGCTGTGCAGCCACAGCATCTGGATTGAGCACGGGCAAATTCAAGAGATTGGCGAAACCGATCAGGTGGTTGCCAAATACCTGGCCCGCGTGACCGGAATTCATTCAACGACTACTCTGGTCACTACGTCCGTGCCCAATGCATTGAATCCTGGCTTCACGTGGATTGGTGGGCAGAGCGACCGCCGGCAGCCGGCAACGGCTATTAGCGAACCGGGACATCGCTATGGAAGCCAGGCCGCGGAGATCGTTTCGGCCAATTTGCGAGACCCGGAGGGACGCGAGAAGAGCTTCGCCAAGCCCGGCGATGGGGTTGTGATCAGCGTAAAGGCACTGGCGCACAAGAAACTGGAGCGGCCCATTGTGGGCTTTCTGATGCGAAATGAACGAGGAGAAACCGTTTACGGGCTTAACACGACATCGGAAGGTCATAATCTTTCTGCCTTCGAACCTGGCGACTGTTACGTTCTCTCGTTCAGTTGGACCGCACCGCGCCTGGTCAAGCAGCGCTACACGTTCACTATTGCCGTGGCCGAAGGCGATTTGAATTCCTTTGAGGTTTGCGACTATGTCGAGGATTTGTTGAGCCTGGATTTTGACGGCCCCGATCCCGCCGACACTGGTTATATCCAGCTCCCGTGTGGCGTGCGCGCCGAGACATCCGAGGCATTGGCGATCCAGACCGCGCCGATGGCCGACATCACTCAGAAGTGAAACCGGTAGCGCGGTTGGAAGTAGATTACTCTCGGGTAATTCCAATGCGTACCCCCGAAGGTGTTGCTGGTGTCCTGGAGGTAGCGATGGTTTGCCAGGTTCGTAGCATTCTGGGAGAGTGACCAGTTCTCCTCGATGCGTGTGCCGAACGATGGATCCGATGAATCAAAGGTGGAATGTGGCGGCAGGTGCCCAGGACCGCCTCCGTCGAGGAATCCCGATCCGTACTGGTAAGCCGGTGTGGCCCAGCAGTTGTGCGGCAACTTCAGAGACAAAACTCCGCCGACGGTATTCCGCTGATCGTGATCGAGCGGAGGCCGAAGAGGTCGGCCGAAGCGGCCGAAGAGGTCAGCCTGACGGAAGCTGTTTGCAAAACGGTCGAACACGTCGAAGCGGTCCGACATGTCGGGAAGTCGCGCATTTCAGGGCACACTTCTGAACGATTGCCTGAAAATGCGCCCTGTGTCGTTCCGGGATCGGCTCATCACGGCTCGCAACAGAGAGTCCATCACCAACCGCTTTCTCCCGCCACCCGTCAATCCAGCACCTCCCGACGTTCATCTTCAAAATGCAAAACCGGCGAACCCGTCGGAGCACTCCGACACTTTCGTATGTTTCGCCAAGAGAGTAGCACCCAGCGTCTCACTAGC
>JBAUOG010001270.1:0-7219 GCA_049579625.1 Bryobacteraceae bacterium | reverse complement strand
CGTCAGCAGCGTGTACGTGCGACCGAATGAGCTGAATCTGGAAAAGCCCTATATCGCCTCGCACATCGAAGCGACCCGTTCCGCCTACGGACTCAACACCAACACTAAAGAAGAGGTGCTGGCGGCGGTGTCTGAGGTCAAAATCGATTACGCCAAGCACAAAGGGCTCCTCGACAACGTCCGGCTATGGGACTGGCGCGCGTTTCACGACACCATCTCGCAGATCCAGCCGCTGCGCCCGTACATCTACCGCGACACGGACGTCGACCGTTACACCATCGATGGAAAGCTGCGCCAAGTCCTGCTAACGCCGCGCGAGCTCGACATACAACAAATCGGCGAAGCACAAAAGCGCTGGATCAATCCGCACTTCGTCTACACTCACGGCTACGGCATCGTCATGGCAGAAGCCAACCGCATCACCACGGATGGCCTGCCGCAGCTGTTCATTGAGAATGCCCCGCCCGTGGTGCACACCCAAAGCCTGAAACTGACCGTCCCCGAGCTGTATTACAGCGAGATCGCTCATGAGCCCGTCTTCGTGGATACGGACCAGCCGGAATTCAACTATCCATCCGGATCGCAGAATGTTCACGTGCGGTACTCCGGCAAGGGCGGTTTTCCCATCTCCTCGTTCTTCCTACGGATAGCGGCCGCGTTGACCTATTCCGATCCCAACATTCTGCTCACCAGCAACCTCACCTCCGGCAGCCGCATGATGATCCATCGCCAGATCATGAACCGCGTTTCTACGTTGGCTGGCTTCCTGTCCTGGGACGCCGATCCGTATCTGGTCGTCACAAACGAGGGCCATCTGGTGTGGACCGTCGATGGCTACATGGCATCCGCTCAGCACCCCTATTCGGCCGAGTTGTCGACCGAGGCTCTGGGACAGTTCAATTACATTCGCAACTCGATCAAGGCCACGGTCGACGCCTATACCGGCGAAACGCATCTCTACATTTTTGACAGTGGCGACCCGCTGATTGCGGCGTATGCCCGGCTCTTCCCGAACCTGCTTGAGGACGAATCGAAGATGCCGGCGGATCTGCGCGAACACATCCGCTATCCCGAAACGCTGTTCCGCATCCAGGCCGAAACCTACCGGACCTTTCATATGCGCGATCCGGAAGCCTTCTACAACCGCGCGGACCTCTGGGACTTGGCCAAAACGGGCAGCAAGGAAGGCTCCGGAACCGCCTCGCCCACGTATGTCGTTGCCGCTTTGCCGGGCGATGAGCAGCCTGAGTTTCTGCTGATCACTCCCTTTACTCCGGCTAATAAGGACAACCTGATCGGCTTCATGGCTGCGCGCTGTGACGGCAAGCATTACGGCGAACTGGTGTTCCAGCAGCTCGCCAAGCAGAACATCATTTATGGCCCGATGCAAATTGAGGCTCGCATCAATCAGGACCAGGTCATTTCCAAGGACCTGACGCTCTGGAACCAGCAAGGCTCACAGGTCTTGCGCGGCCAGACGTTGGTTCTCCCCATCGAAAACAGCTTCCTCTACGTCGCGCCCATCTACATCCAGGCCTCCGAAGCGCGCATGCCGCAGCTAAAGAAAGTGGCACTGGCAATGGGCAACCGTCTGGCCTATGCGGACACCTATGAGCAGGCCCTGGTGCAGTTGATCGGCGACGAAGCCAACGTTCCGGCGGGCTCGGATGAAGGTTCACCCGGCCTCCCTGCCTCGCGTGAGACAAAGCTCGGCGCCGCCGTGCGCCAAGCCGCCGGCGATAATGGCATGGACCCCAACGCAGTGCTCCAGCAGGCCCGCGAGCATCTACGCAAATACCGCGACCTCAACTCGCAAGGTAAGTTCTCGGAGGCGGGTAAAGAGTTGGAAGAGGTGTATCGGCTACTGGGGCAGAAGTAGCGGTCGAGTAGGGAGTGGACAGCTAACCCTCCAGGTTACCCCGCCTGCTGCGATACTACACGCTCGAATTCTTCCTCGAACGCACTAAACGCGTCCAGGATCGCTTTTGTGCGTGCCGGCATGCCCAGTGCTCGACCGACGCCCCTTAATTCCAACGAAGGCTTGTATATTGCAGAGTGCTCAATTTCCCAGAAAAGACCCGTCAGCACAGACAGGATCTGGTACTCTCCGCGAATTATTCGGCTCGTTGGACAATAGCCCCAGTACTTGAACGCCAGCCTCTCGCCACCTTCACCAAGAACAGGATCCGCCGTCCACGAGGGAAAAACCGACCGCAATGCTGCATCGGTTTCCTCTCGTCGTCTCGACGGGAAAGCAAGGACGCGGACTCCAGCCAGATCCTTCAAACTGGTAAGGGTGTACTCGCCAGCGCGGTCGGGATCAAACGTGGCGCCTTCTTGACGATAGCCACGACGACGGAGCGAGTCTAGCGCGCTCTCACACTCCTTCACGCGGGAACTCACGACGAGTTTCTCAAATCGGTCCAAGCGGTCAGACACCGGAAGTACGTGATACCTGACCTCCGCCTCCAGATGTTCGGCAACCCGGCGGATCTCAGGAAGAAGATCAAAGTACTCTTCGCGCAGCCGATCCTCTATCGTTCGGACAGTCATTTGCCCAGGACGCTTGCAAGCTCTCGCTTTACGGCGTCCGAGGGAGGATTATTGAAGAAGAACTGCCAATCGGCCCCTGACATCTGCTCGATGCGCCGCTTCAGTTCCGTCTCAGAGTTGTCCTCGATAAACTCGACGCTGAAGGCCTTCTTCGCCTCCCGGTTAAAGTAAACCTCGCGATCGAAGCTGTACCTGTACCCAGCGCTCTCAAGAATCTCTTGCTTGGTCGCCGTTCTCGTCAAGTTCTCGTCCCCTTACCTCAGTTTAGCCTTTCGGCCGACTGTCCGTCCGGTTCTCTTCCATCCGAATCCGTCCGGTATTCCCTCTTGCCGGATTAGACTCCTTTCAACTGTGGTGCAGTGGCTCACTCCCCTCGCCCACATCTTCTGCGAAGGGCCCTCCGTCCTTAACTCGCATCGAAAGCGCCACAATAAACAGTATGGCGCTCCGCTTCACAACGTCATATCCGCTGGACTCACTGGACCTCTTCCGTTACTACAAGAATCTATCCGAACGGGCGATGGCCCAAGTGACCGACGAGCAACTCTGCGCCGTCTTGGACGACGAGATGAACTCCATCGCCGTCATCGTGAAGCACATGGCGGGCAACATGCGGTCACGTTGGACGAACTTTCTGACTACGGATGGCGAAAAACCCGACCGCGATCGCGACGCGGAATTCACTGATCCTCCCGTCTCGCGTGAAGCATTACTTGTCATTTGGGAAGAGGGCTGGCAATGTCTCATCAGCGCACTGGAACCGCTCTCCAACGACGATCTGCAACGCACCATCACGATTCGCGGCGAAGCCCATTCGGTTATGCAGGCCATCAATCGCCAAGTCGCCCATTACTCCTACCATTGCGGACAGATTGTGTTCCTCGCCAAGCACCTCAAGCATGCCGAGTGGAAATCGTTGAGCGTGCCTCGCCGGCAGTCGGCGGAATTCAACCGACGCGTGGTCGACGGCGAAGCCAGCCAGCGTTAAGCTTCCCGGCAAACACTCCGAAGATGCAGAAACGGGAAACCTAGTGGAATCTCAGCCTTGGGATGCGCTCCCCGCCGCGCAGAGCTAAGGTCGCAGCTTAGAAAGCATCCGCTTGCTCAACGCGCGCGGTTCGGTGGCCGGAGGCTTCACCCGTGTGTTAGTTCGTTGGGCAGGCGGCGCCGGCGCCCATGGTGCAACCCGCTTCGCCCGGATCGAGGTGGCGGCGTTGGCGCCCACTGTGCGCCCACGCTACATACGGAAACGTTTCCTGATAAGGAACGTCGTTGGTGTTCACACCGTCACCCAAAGGGTAGTTGTGTTGTGGACCAACGAGGATGCCGGCCAGTACCCGATAAAGGATATCCGTCACGTCGTCGGACACCCGGCGGCCGTTTGGAAATCCGGCGGCATCGCCGGCAAGTAGACCTAATCTCTTTCGGCTGCCCATCGGCGTTGGCGCGACGCCGGTATTCAACCTCAGCATGTCCGCAATCGGTCCAGCAGGCGTGCCCGGCGCCGCGATCGGCGGCGCGTAGGTCGCGAATGGAAGCAGATCAGTACGAGGCGGCGTCGGTACGGCGATTCCATAGATCGCGTTGAAGATTCGCGCTGCCAGGGGATCCAAATAAACACTGGCGAACTGGGAATCGTTCACGGGTTGGCTCATGCTCCATAAATCCTTAGATCCCGTTCCGATGATCAGGCTGTCGATCAGTGGATTCCCCATCCGATGGACTTGCGAGAAACTGCCGCTGGTCACGCTGGGAAGTGGAGCGCGCCGGGTCAGGATGCGCGGCCGCGCGGTAGTTGCCCACGCGCCGATGGTCGCCGCCGGACTGGTCGCAGGAGGAATCGTTCCCGTGCTCGTCAGCATCGTGATAGGCACTTCGATGGCGATCGTGTTGACGTTGTAGCCGGAGACGTAATCGGGCGCGGTGTTCACGAAATCATCGGCATCCGCCGCCGCGCTCAGAACTCCGCCGCCGGCCCCTGTTCTGAAATTGAGGGAGTCAAATTGCCCGCCTAGATCGCTGTAGAAGGGGTCGTCCGTTGTTCCAGCGAATACCTTAATCCCATCGGTAACCGTGTAGATTCCTTGTTCCGCCAGGGCTGGGTAGTTCGGCATTGTTCGGGGACCAACATTGGACGGAACGGCATAGAGGGGACTGCCGTTTAGATTTAGCAACTGGGTCGTGATGCCGCCCTTGGTCATCGAGACCGTGTAGTACTGGCGTAGCCCAAGTCCCGCCGCTCCTGCTCCGCTTAGCGCGGTGATAGCAGGTGGAAAGATCGGCGTACCCGGGGCTACCGGCGCTGGCGAGTTAGCGGGGGCGTTGATGCCGGCGCCCGCGCCCAGAAATCCCGTGAACGATCCAGGCGCTTCAATCTGCGTTACGAATTGGACTTGGAAGGTGATGTCTGCCACCGCGTCGTGGTTGTTGTCGATGTTGATGGAGTACTGAATGCCAGGGTCAAAGGGAAAGTACATGGGTCCGTTGCCAGGCTCCAGGAACGGATCCACGTTCATGATGAACGTCACTTTGGTGGGATCGTCGTAGCTGACGAACGCAAAGAAGTCGGTGATGTTCGCTTTTTGATCCAGGGCGACTCCGGGTGCATCGCGGTGATCTGCCCGGAGGGCGGTCGGGGCAAGGGCCAGCACTGCCGCCATAAACATGCTCGTAATCGCTCGTCGTCGATTCATCGATCGTTTCCTCCTGATGCCATTCAAATTCGTGTAAGCTTTTTTGCGAGTTGAGCGGCGCCACATCGCAGCGGCGAAAAGGACCACGGCGCCAAGGGGCAGAGTGCCGGTTGGCTCGGGCACCGCGGTCTGCGCCAGGAATTGGTCGGTAAACGTTCCACCTGCGGCAGTTCCCGCTGTGCCGCCGTCCACTGTGAAATCGTCCGTGACGCTGAGCAGCGTGGGAGATCCCAACGCGGTCATGCCGGTGTTCTGTATTCCGTCGATGGTGAGCAAGGTGTCTGATGTTCCCGGACAACCCGTTACGCCGTCAGGTCCAAAGCTTCCCCCTTCGCAAAGGTTTTGAATGTCGGTCACGGCACCGTCAACGGTCTCGGAGGAGTTCGCCAAGACGATCGTGCTTTGAAAGTACGGGTTGCCGGAGACCTTATAGGTAAAGATTGTTTCGAACAATTGGTTGGCCGCAGCGTTGGTGTCGACGCTAAACAGGAGTTGAGGACTGGCCGCACCCCCGGACGGAGTGATAGAGACCGACGAGGGCGCCAGTTCTGTGGCGCCGGTCGTACCCGACAAGACGGCGAAGGAGGTCAACAAGTTGTTGCCGATCGTGCAACCTCCACTTCCCAGGGCCACATAGGTCGACAAGTTTCCCGCTGTACAAGATGCGGTCCAAGCAATGGGGCACACAAATGTGCCTAGGATGGCGATAGCCGCCAATAGCTTCATGGGCTCCTCCGAGGGTGCTACTCAGTTTAAACCGCGGAGTTGCTTGAAAAGACCGGGAAAAACTACCAGTAGGGCTGGAATGCGGATCAGCCAACGATGACGTTGCTTATGAGTTGGAAGCTTAGAACGAGCAGGGCTGCCCTTACTCGTACCTCACCGCCACCATTGGATCCACACCTGAAGCCCGCCGAGCGGGAATGGCGCTTGCCAGCAGCGCGACAAGTGCGAAGGTCAGTGCGACGGCCACGAAGGTCAATGTATCAGTGGGGCCGACGCCGGCGAGCAGAGAACCAGTGAGCCGTGCGAAGGCGACCGCACCGCCGATTCCCAGCACCAGGCCCGCCCCGACAAACGCCATCGATCGTCCGATGACGAGTCCGACGACGTCGCCACTCGCCGCACCCAATGCCATGCGGATGCCGATCTCCCGCGTACTGCGCATGACGGCGAAGTGAAGAACGCCGTAAATGCCTACCGCGGCCAGCAGTAAAGAGATCACGCCGAAGGTTCCAACGAGGGAAGCACCCATGTCATACACCGACACAATCCGGTTCAGGAATTGCGGCATCGTGCGCACACCGAAGATAGGAAGACTCGCGTCCAGGCTTCTCATTTGTTGACGGATTGCGTGTACCAGAGAATCAGGGCTTTCCTTGGAGCGCAACAGGTACGGCGTTGGACTTTCACCGAAGGTCAGGTATTTGCCGTCTTTCGCGATCCCCACCACTTCGATCCAAGGGCCGTCTTTGCTGGTTGCGAAGCGCCGCCCGAGAGCTTTCCCTCCTGGCTGCCAGCCGATCCGGATCATCCACCGGCATGGGCCGCAGGAAATAGGCGTTCACCAGAGAGAAAATCGCCGTGTTAGCGCCGATCCCGAGCGCCAGCGAGAGAACCACAACCACGGTGAAGCCCGGGGACTTCGCCAGGACCCGCGCCGCGTAGCACAAGTCTTTCCAGAGGTTGGTCATCATAAAGGAACAGTGCAAGTAAAGGCCAGTCGGCGGAGAGCGAGGAGTTGTGGGTAGCTGGTGTCATCGTCGGCTTGGGCGTGTATCCCCTTGCTCACGCGCGCGGTTGCTCTGAAAACACTTGGTCAGGAGGCCTTAGGAAACCCTCGGTAGACGAGCTTTGTCGCGTTTGGGGACACGCCTACAGCGCGCACGGCGAGCTGGCGCTCCGCCGGCGCTTTGAGACGCTGGAAGTGAGCATGACATCAGGCCGGGGTGTCCCCGATGAGCTGAGGAGCG